>NZ_JADOUU010000010.1:0-121675 GCF_015751955.1 Arthrobacter sp. CAN_A214 | reverse complement strand
AGGAAGGCCAGGGCCATGGCCGGGGGGAGGAAGGAGAACAGGATGCCGAGGTAGGCTCCGAAGCGGATCGCGAGCAGGGCCAGTTCCACCCAGCGCCCGGGGATGGTGCCGCGCCGGAAGAGCGTGGCGATGGAGCGGGCGTGGAGGTTGATGCCCTCCAGGGTCAGCAGGGGGAAGAACAGGTACCCCTGGCGGCGGGTGATCCAGGCCTGGATTCCTTTGGCCTTCGCGGCGTCCTCGTGAAGGAAGGAGATGGTGTCGATTTCGATGTCGGGGTCTTTGCCCTTGGTGTTGGGGTTGTTGTGGTGGCGGGTGTGTTTGTCCATCCACCAGGCGTAGCTGATGCCTACGACGCCGGCGGCGAGGATGCGCCCGGACCAGTCGTTCGCGCCCCGGGTGGTGAAGATCTGGCGGTGGGAGGCCTCGTGGGCGAGGAAGGCGAGTTGGGTCAGCACGATGCCAAGGCCCGCGGCGATCAGGAGCTGGAACCAGGAATCCCCCAGCAGGGCGAAGCCCGTCCACGCTGCGGCCATCGCCAGGCACAGGAGGAGGAACACCCCAGCATAGAAACGCCGGCGCCGGGCCAGGAGCCCTTCCTTGCGCACCTGCTTCAGCAGAACCGAATAGGACGCAACAACATCATTCGGCCTACTGAAACGTACTTTACGGCTGGTGGCGGCAGTTACGCTCATGGACATCCCTACAGTCGGGGCGGCCTTCCAGCCACGGGTGGGTCAACCCCCTCCCCGACTCTAGCTGACGTCGGGGCGGTATTCGGCCGACCATTCCTTGATAGGAATACGTTGGATATGACGGATCTTCCCAGCGGTTCCCCACTCGTCACGCCCGAGGCGGGACAGGGGTTTCAATGCGTCGATCCGGGGATGGGTGCCATCAAGGAACTCCTCGGAAACCACGCCGTGCAGCACCTCGCCGAATACCAGCGTGCAGTCGCCCATCCGTTGGATCGAATGGAGTTTGCACTCCAACGCGGCTGGCGATTCGAGGACGCGCGGCGGGGCCACGGTGAGGCTTGCCTCGCGCGTGAGCCCTACGGCGTCGAACTCGCTGACCTCCGGTGGAAAGGCAGTGCCGGTGGCATTCACTGCTTCGAAAAGGTTCTCGGGCGTGAAGTTGATCGTGAACTCTCCAGTGGCCTCGATGTTGCGCACGGAATCCTTCCGCCCCACCGAAGTGAACTGCACGATGGGCGGGTTGACCGATGCGACGGTGAAGAAGGAATGCGGGGCCAGGTTGTCGATTCCCTCAGCGGACCGTGAGGCAACCCAGGCAATGGGCCGGGGGACCACCACAGCAGTCAGGAAGCGGTAGAAATCGCGGCTCTGTTCGGCTGATGGGAGGAAATCTCGGCGCATGAAGACAGCCTAACCGGATGCATGGACGGGCATCGGTCCCCGCTAGACTTTCTCGATATGCGCTTCATCAACAAATACCGTATTCCCATCGTCTGGCTCCTCGTGGCGGCCATGGTTCTCTCCGTCGGAGCAGGTTTCTTCTCGACCGTGCTTTAAGTTCATCGGGAACGTGTTCTGAACGGGCACGACTGCTTTCGCCGGGCACGAACAAGCGCCTTGTCCCTCCCGAACCCACCGCCTAGTGTAGTAAGCAGGCTTAGCATTTGATGCTGGGCGCCAACCAACACCTATCGGTAACGGGAGAGCATCATGACATCCGAAAACCCCGGAGGAACTCCGGACCAGTACACCTTCCAGAATCCCGTCACGCGTTTCGAGAGCATCACTCCGCCCAAGCAGGACCAGCCGGAACCGGGCCTGGACCGGGACATCGAGCCGGAGGCTGACCGCGGTGAAACCTCCTACCGCGGAACCGGGCGCCTTTCGGGCCGGAAGGCGCTGATTACAGGAGCCGATTCCGGTATCGGCGCAGCAGTTGCCATCGCCTTCGCGAGGGAAGGCGCAGACGTCGCCCTTTCCTACCTTCCGGAGGAGGAGGCCGACGCCGAAACCATTGCCTCCCTCATCGAGGCAGCAGGCCGCAAGGCCGTTCGAATTCCCGGGGACCTGAAGGACCCCGAGTACTGCATCGCGCTTGTCCGGCAGGCGGCCGAGGAGCTCGGGGGACTCGACATTCTCGTCAACAACGCCGGCAAGCAGGTGGCCGTGGAATCGCTCGAGGAACTGAGCGACGAGCAGCTCGACCATACTTTCAAGACCAATATCTACTCGTTCTTCCGGGTGACACGGGAAGCCCTCAAGCACCTCCAGCCCGGGTCCTCGATCATCAACACCACGTCCATCCAGGCCTACGAGCCGTCGCCCACGCTTCTCGACTACGCGAGCACCAAGGCGGCCATCAACAACTTCACGAAGGGCCTGGCCCAGCAGCTTGCCCCCAAGGGCATTCGCGTCAACGCTGTTGCTCCCGGTCCCATCTGGACTCCCCTCCAGGTGTCCGACGGGCAGCCGAAGGAAGCCCTGCCGGAGTTCGGCAAGAGTACGCCGCTGGGCCGCGCCGGCCAACCCACTGAGCTCGCGCCCGCCTACGTCTTCCTCGCCTCACCTGAATCGAGTTATGTGCTGGGCGAGACGTTGAACGTCAACGGTGGCATGCCGGCACCCTGATCCGTTCCCGGACCCGAAGCAGAAGAACGCCCGGCTCCCCATGGGGGGCCGGGCGTTCCTGTGCCGGTTGACGCCGGCTTCTAGCTGCGCACCTCGTCGAAGTCCGCACGGTCGATGCGGCGGTGATAACGCATACCGGTGAGCCCACCGAGCACCGCCCCGGCCAGGGCCGTCAGGGCCGCCGCAAGTACGGCAATGATTCCGGCCGTGGTGAAATCGCCCTCATTGATCGGAAGGCTCGGAAAGCTGTTGATGTTGGCGAAGATGTCTGCACGGCTTCCCGCAATCAGCCCGATCACCGCTACCACGATGGCGATGATGACGGCCCACAGCCAGACGGCAATACCCTGCTTCGCGCCGTCGAATCGGGCCATGCGACCGGCGACATACCCGCCGGCGAAGTAGGAGAGGAAGAGGAGGACCAGCAGGACGACGGCGGAGATGATTCCAGCGGTCTGCGCGTCCTGCGACGCCTGGCTGGTGGCTTCACCGAGATTCGTGTTCGTGGAAAGGCCGAACACCGCGCCCGCTGCGGCCAGAAGTGCAGTGAGCAGTACTGCCATTCCTGTCGCCGTGAGCCAGCCGAAGAAAGCGGACCCGAACTTCATGCCGCCGAATCTCTCCTTCTCACGCTGGTGCAACGCAGCCCGGTCAGCGGCGGCGGGTACTGCGTCCCGGCCGCGAAGATCGCTGTCGGCACCCTTGCGGTTGCGGGAGGCATCCTGGTCGGGGTGCAGCCGATGACCGGCCTCCTGGTCGTAGCCCGGGTCCCTGGTGTGGCTCACGGGGAACACCTGCGTGTGCTCGCGCGTGGCGTCGTCGTCGTTCCTGCGAGGATTGCCGTTCCCGGCCGGGATGGGAGTGGTGTCCGGGTTGGGTGCCTCGCCGACGCTGCTCGCACCGGCAGCGGGAGTCCGGGTCGTGTCACTTGGGTCGACATTGCTGCGGCTTGCCCGGTTCTCCCCCTCGGTATTCCCTGTTCCTGGTGTACTCACTAGTCCTCCTGATGTCAGGGCCGTGAAGCCATAAGTCTACTTAGTATTGCAGTCATGGAGGTGAACCACTACGCCGACGGGGCGGGATGGGAGACTGGCTGAATGGAATTCGAGATCCTGGCAACGATTCTGACCGCGGTGCTGATAGCGGTGGGAATCGCCGGCGTGGTGGTGCCGATCCTTCCCGGCAGCATCCTGATCATCGGCGCACTGTTGCTCTGGGCGTTCTCGGTCGGCAGTCCCGCGGGCTGGGTGGTGTTCGGCGTCGGATCAGCCTTCGCGCTCGCCGGTCTGGTCGCCGGAGTGGTTCTGACAGGACGAACGCTGCAGCGGCGGCGCATCCCAGCCAGGTCGATCACGATCGGACTGGCGGCAGGCGTGGTGGGCATGTTTGCCATTCCCGTGGTCGGACTGTTCGTGGGATTCGCCCTCGGCCTGTTCGGCAGCGAGTACCTTCGCCTGCGGAGCTTTCGACCGGCGCTGGAGTCGAGCGTCCATGCCCTGAAGGCCGCCGGGTGGGGCATCCTCGCCGAACTGGGACTCGCGTTCGCCGCAGGAAGCACCTGGATCGTCGGCGTCTGGGTCCATTTCCTGACGCGGTGAGCCGGTGCCGGCGGAGACCATCCAGAAGGCACAGGCGACGAAGGTGGATTCTTCCTCCTGCATGCCGCTGTAGCGGTACAGCAGGGGGCCCGCGCCGAGCTCATCCCGCAGGGCGTCGATCGTGGAGGACATTCGGGGGCCGGTGTCGAAGCCGCTCAGGGCGTGAAGCAGAATCGAGGCATCCACATCGTCCGAACCCGGGTACCACACATAGCTTTGGCGCTCTTCCGACCAGCCGTGCTCCTCGACCCAGGCCCGGATGCGGTCGCGCTCGCCACGCCACCGGTCCACCGGTCCCTAGAGCTGGCCGGCCTCAGCCAGTTGGACCGCGCAATCCAGTGCTGTCCAGCCGCCCAGCTTCGAGGAGATGTAGTGCCGCTCCTCGGGCAGTTCCCACATTCCGGCGTCCCGCCGCTGCCAGATGTTGCAGGTGAGATCGGCAATGCCGGCCAGTTGCCGCACGGTCTCCGGTCCAGGGAATGCCCGGCCCGCACATACTGCCAGACGATGTCGAAGACGTCCCCGAAGACCCCGAGCTGCAGCTGGCCCGCGGCGGGGTTGCCGTCCAACGCGCTGCGGAGCACCTCGTCCGCGTATTTCCCGTCGTAGGAGAAATTCCTGGACCACAGCTGCCAGTTGGCGATGGTGCGGTCGATTCCCTCGTCGATGGTTGTCGGATCGGGTAGGGGGACCGGTTCGCGGTGCGTGGAGATCACTGCGACCAGATGCCGTGACCCTTCCGACGTGGGAAACGCTCCCGAGACGCTGCGGCCCTCCGCTTGGGCCGTACCGTGGGCGATGCCGCGGATGGCCAGTGCTGTTCCATCCACCCTCAGGATCGGGTTCTCGCCCTGCACCTCGACCCACGGGGATGCGGACTGGAAGCAGTTTCCGGGGTTCACGGACCACTTCATCGGTACGACGCCGGACAAGCCCTCGATCCGTCGGGCCAGTTCGCCCCACGGCAGCCGCCCCGCAACTCCCGTGTTGAGGGAGTCCGTGACACGGACCGACCCGCCCGCGGTGGTGTAGACCGTGGTCAGGACATTGGTTCCCTGGACATAGGCTCGCTCCACGGTGAAGTCGGCCTCCGGTCGCAGCTCGATCGAGCCGCCGTGGCTCGCGTCGAGAAGCCGTGCAATTGCGGGGCGGGAGTCGAGGTCGGGGGTGGGATACCAGTCGATCGAACCATCATGGGCAACGAGGGCTACGGTTCGGCCATCGCCGATCGCGGCATAGGAGCGCAGATCGACGAAGCCGTCCTTGTCCCGGTCCGGAAGCGTGCCCGGCGGGCTCCCGGCGGGCAGGCTACCTGCCGCGGTTCTTGTTGTAGCGCGTCTTCTCGGCGCGCGTGCCCTGGGTGCCTCGGCGCTTGGCCATTATTTTCGATGCGATGACAGGGGCGAGGGCCCAAAGGATTCGTTTCAGCATGGGGAGGTCCTATCCGGAGAGGTTGCTGGGGATATTCATCATCATACTTACTATTGGGAGTTGTGCGGGGTGTTCGAAACGAATAGTCGCAGTGCCTGCAGCTGGGCCCGGCGTGCTACGGGGTTGAGATACATCATGTGTCCGGCCTCGTGATAGTGATGCGTGAAACGCGCGCGGGCGCCTTCGTCCAGATTCATGTGCGCCCAGACGTACTCAGCCGCGAAGTGCGGCGTGGCGCCGTCGTGGTAGCCGTAATCCACATGTACCCGGAGATGCGGGTTGTGGACAAGGAGCCGTTCAAGGACGCCCGATACATCCACGGGGGCACCCTCGAAGGTGCGGTAGCTCCAGGGGTGGACGCGTGCCGTCAGGATCTCGTAGGGAAGATCGTTCTCATACCCCAGCTCAGCACGGACGTAGTGGTTCATCGCGGCCGAATAGGGGCCCGTGATGGCCCGGATGCTGGGGTCGTCATGTGAGTCGGAAGCCTGGAGACTCTCGGGCCGGGCGGTGAAGCGCCCGTCGATCCGCCCCACCGCGAGGTCCTCGCCGCGCAGCAGCTCTGCTGCGAACTCGTGGTACGCCCAGCGGAGATTGGTGCGTCGGATGAAGCCCTCGTCGAGGGTGGTGACGGCATGCAACCGTGCCACGACGTCGTCGTACTCCTCTGCCGACAACCGGTTTCCCTGGGTGAGCGCGAACCCGAAGTCCCTCGCGGCGAACTCTTCGGCCTCGCGCACCACCTCCGCGAGCTCCCGGCCCTCGTGGCGGCCGTGGTAGTGGGCAATGGCGGCGTAGGTCGGGAGGTGGAGTGCGTAGGGGAGGTCGCTTCCGGGGAAAAATCGAAGCGTCGACATGTTGAGGACGGTAGAGATGAGCCCCAGACCATTGACGGCCATTCCGTAGGCGTCGAAGAGGCGCCCCGCCACCGCGACGGCCCTCAGGGTTCCATAGGACTCACCCACGAGGTATTTGGGCGACAACCACCGGTTGTTGCGGGTGGTCCAGAGCCGGATCACCTCGGCCACCAGGTCCCGGTCCTCCACGAAGGCATGGAACTCCTCCGTCTTGCCGCCCTCGACCACACGGGAAAAGCCGGTATTGACGGGGTCGATCATCACCAGGTCACTCGACTCGAGGAGTGACTCGGCGTTGTCCTCGAGCCCGAACGGTGCAGGGGCCATGGAACCGACGTCCCCGGACTTCACGAGGCGCGGGCCGAGCAGTCCGAGGTGCAGCCAGACGGACGCCGATCCCGGGCCGCCGTTGAAGGCGAACGTCACGGGGCGGCCTTCCTCGGCGTCGTCCTTCGTGTAGGCGACGAGGAAGATCTCCGCCTTCGGCTTGAAGCCGTCGGCCTTGCCGTCCTTGTTCTCCTCGAGGCGCAGCACGAGACGGCCCGTGGTGGAGGTGTACTTCAGGCCCGACGGCGACGTATGGCTGCGCGTGACGAAATCATCACTCACTTCCTTCGCAGCGGCAGGGGTGGTGTCCTTCGAGGTGTCGATCGTCTCATCAGCCATGACAAGAGACTACCGCTGGTTGATGCAGGCAACGATTACGACTCGGCGGACTTCCAGACGCCGGACGCCGGTGCTGCGGCCTTCGCCGCTGCACCCTGGACTTCGGTATCCGCCGCCCAGGCGTTGTTCCGCTCGGGCTTCGCGAAAAACAGTGCTGCAGCGAATCCGATCAGGACGACGGCGGCCGGCAGGTACAGCGACTGACCCATGGCCAGGGCGTAACCCGCCCTGGCCTCGGGCGGAAGCGGGTTGCCGGGGGTGGCGCTGACGGCTCCACCATTTACGTTGGCAAGGAGCTGGAACTGCATCATGGCGGCGATGGCCGAACTGCCCAGCACTGCTCCCACCTGCCGCGTGGTGTTGTACACCCCCGAGCCGGCACCGGCGAGCGAAGGAACCAGGTTGCGGGTGGCTGTGAGGGAAACCGGTGCCCAGATCCCGGCGCTCGCCAGTCCAAGAAGGGAGATGGGGAGCAGGAGCTGCCAGATCGGTACGTCCGGAGTGAGGATGGAGCCCAGCCAGAAGAGGGCTGCGGACATTCCCGCAAACCCGGCAACCGCCATGTACTTCGGGTTGCCGCGCTGCACGAACCTTCCGACGAAGGGCGCCAGGACGCCGGAGATGATTGCCATGGGCGTGAGGAGCAGCGCGGCCTGGGTAGGGGAGAGGCCACGGACCGTCTGCGCGTAGAGCATCAACGGCAGGGACATGGTGGTGATCGAGAAGCCCATGGCCGTGATGGAGGTGTTCGCGAGCGAAAAGTTCCGGTCCCGGAACAGCTTCAGCGGCACGAGGGGCTCCCCGCGGTTGACCCGCTGCCACACGACGAAAGCCGTCAGGAGGACCAGTCCGGTGATGATGAGTGACCAGACGGAGAGGGGGCCCGCGATCGTACCCCAGTCGTAGGTCTCACCCTCCTGGATGCCGAAGACCAGACAGAACATGCCGGCTGCACTGAGGAAGACCCCGAGCAGGTCGAAGCGCCGGGCGGTGGTCTCGAGGCGTGGGACCAGTCGCGCCGCGAGGAGGAAACCGACGATCCCCACGGGCACGTTGACGAAGAAGATCCATTCCCAGCCTGCCGAGTCGACCAGCACGCCGCCGAGGATGGGGCCTATCAGCGTGGCGATACCCGCGACGGATCCCCACAGGCCCATGGCTGCTCCGCGGCGTTCGGGCGGGAAGATCCGGGTGATCACCGACATGGTCTGGGGGGTCATGAGTGCTGCGCCGAGGCCCTGGATCACCCGTGCGAGGATCAATACCTCGATGGAGCCCGCAAGGCCGCACCATGCGCTCGAGGCGGTGAAGACAACCAGCCCGATGAGGTAGATGCGCCGCGGGCCGAACCGATCTCCGAGTCTTCCCGTGACAAGGAGTGGTACAGCGAATGCCAGGAGGTAGGCGCTGGTTACCCAGATCACGCTGTCGATGCCGGCACCCAGACCCTCCATGACGGCCGGCGTGGCCACGGAGACGATCGTGGAGTCGACCAGGATCATGAAGAAACCGATCACGAGTGACCACAGGGCCGGCCAGGGCCGGAGTTCTCCGGGCTGAGGGGTCGACGAACGTACTGCGTGTTCTTTCGGGGGCATGGGGAGAAGCCTACTCCGGCGCACGGAGGGCCGGGCGCTAATCGCTTCCGCCCCCAACTTTGAGTAACACCGCCGGTATTGGATACAGTGTGGAGTGTTTGGGGCTTTAGCTCAGTTGGTAGAGCGTTTCGTTCGCAATGAAAAGGTCAGGGGTTCGATTCCCCTAAGCTCCACTGTCCGCGGCGGATCTGCTGTGCTCGGCACCCAAGCGCCCGTGTCCCTCGGGGCACCCGGCCAGCCGCCGGGTCCCCGCCACTGCCACGCCCGTCGGCTCTTCGCCGTACCTACCCCTCGCACTCCATGCAGTACTTGCTGCCGTTCTTCTCGCGGGCCAGCTGGCTGCGGTGGTGCACGAGGAAGCAGGACATGCAGGTGAACTCGTCTTCCTGCTCCGGAACTACCTGAATGAGCAGTTCCTCGTGGGACAGGTCAGCTCCGGGAAGGTCGAAGCCTTCCGCGGTGTCGCTGTCTTCGACGTCGATGAGTGACGTCTGGGTTGTTGCACTTCGCTGGGCCTGGATCGCTTCGAGCGACTCGTTGGCTGGTTGATCTTCCTGGGCGACGCGCGGTGCGTCGTAATCTGTTGCCATGGGGCGAACTTCTCCTTCTGATGGACGCGCTATAGCGTACATGTGCACGCGACAACCGCCATAAGGCGCTGGTTATTCCGCGGTCTGTTACGAGGGGCGGGCGAGGACCATGCTCCCACCCGAACCTGAATACTGGCCCGGCAGGGCTAGCGGGTGATCCGGCGTCGTCCGGCGGCGCCCTCTGCAACCCCGATCAGCAGCACGGCGGCGACGACAGCGACGATGAATCCCAGGATATTCAGTTCCCAGATGTTTCCCGTGCCCAGCAGGCTGGCGATGACCCCGCCGATGATCGAGCCCACGATGCCCAGCAGGAGGGTGGCGAGCAGGCCGAGGTTCTGCCTGCCGGGTTTGATGAGACGTGCGAGTGCGCCGATGACGAGGCCGGCGATGATGAAGCCAATCATGATGGAATTTCCTTCGTGGTTGCGGTTCTTCCCATGATGCCCGGCCAACACGAGGCCGGGTCAAGGATTAAAGTGCGCTTGACTAGCCCAAAAGCTTACGGGCTTCAGCTTGGGAGTCTAACTGAACCTGGGTAACTATCGATCCCTCGATAAAACCCGCGCCGGAAATCATGCGGCGGAGTTCGGCAGGAGTAAAGGGAACGCTTCGGCGGTGCGCCATGGAGTGGCAGTTCGGGCACAACGGCAGAAGGTCCCGGACGGGGTCCAATTCGTAGCCGGGCACAAGCTGCGTCGCCGGGACGAGGTGGTGGACGGATATGAGGCCGCGACCCTCCGGGCCGTACACGGCCTCGAAGTCGAAGCGGCACACTGCGCAGGAAAACCCGTGCTGGGCGAGGCAGATCCTCCGGGCCTCGGGATCCCGTTCATAGCGGTTCACCGACACCCTGGTGAGGGCTGATTGCGGGTAGGTCCCGGGGACAGGCAAAATCGGATCGATGTCGTCCAATGGTCGGTGCCCTGTCCACACGTCCCGAATCGCCGTTTCGTCCGCCGGCTCGACGGAACGTGCCGATCGGATGTTCGCTTCCCACGGGACCCTCGGCACCAGGGTGGAAAGCACTGCGGCCTGGAGGTGGTCGCCCTGCTCCAGGAGGGTGTCGAATTCGACGGCGATCCAGCAGCCGCCGTCAGAATCCTCGAAGGTTTCCGATGCCACTACCCCATGGCCGATCAGGCCGCGGGCACCCTTGCCCTGCAGGACGAGCCATGCATCGGCGCCAGGGGGAATCAGCGTCGGTCCTCCGGCGCTCCAGCGCTGCCTGACCACCCCGGATCGGCGTAGCTCCTGCCGGACCGCGGGGTAGCTCGGCTCCCAGTCGTTCCGGGAATCGGGATTCCAGCCAAGCAGGATTGCCGTCATGATTCCAAGTGTGCCATCAGCCCTGGCAGAGGGCAGCGGGTTGTCGACCCCGCGGACAAGGGCGGGCCCGCTCCGCTAGGCGGTCGGCGGCTCTTCCTGCCGGGGGCCTCGCCGGTTCCTCGACAGTTGCATCAGCATTCTGCCGGCCGGCCCGAGCCAGGACAGAATCACCAGGAGCGTGAAGGCCTGGCTCACTGCGGCCCCGAAATTCCCCGCAGGCACAATCTGATAGGCGCCGACGAGCACGACGACGAGGAGCAGGCCTTTCTTGACCGTGCCCAGCGCCTGGGTCGAAAGGGGTCGGGGCCAGGGGGTGAAGCCCGGCTCGGATTGGTCAACGTGCTCGGTATTGGGGTTCATGCGTTCCTCCTGACATTACTGACACTAATTGTGTCCCTTGCGGGCTATTTATTGGATGTCCGCGGGGAATGTCCTCGGCCCAGAACCACCCAGCCCCGTGGCGGCAGTGCTAGCCGGCGCCCACTCGCGTCGAGTCCGGCATTCCCCTCGAGAACGACATCGGCGGTCACCGGAACGCCAAGCGTGGCAGGGAGTCCCGAAAGGTTCAGGGCAACAATGATTGATTCGTCCCCGCTGCCGGCCTCGTAGACGAGGTGCTCGTTGCTCAGCGTGTGGACCTTCGTGCGTGCTGTGTGGAGCCAGGGATGCCTGCGCCGCAGCCCGATCAGTTGCTGGTGGAGGTTGTGAACGGGCCAGCCCGGCGCGGCAAGGGCCGAGGGCGACGACGGGAACTCCGGGCGCACGGCGTCATCCCCACCTGTCCGGTCCTCCTTGAGGCCGCGGAACGCCTGCTCGTCCCCGTAGTAGATGGATGGGGTGCCCCCAACAGTGAAAAGAACCACCAGGGCATGGGCAAGGAGTGCCGGGTCGGTGAGCTGGGTGGCGAGCCGGGTGACGTCGTGGTTCCCCACGAAGGTCAGGGGGGCGAAGCTTTCGAGGAGGGAGTTGTGCCTGTCGAGCGCGGCCGCGAGCTCGAAGAAGTTGGCGTCGTTGAGGCTGCTCCAGACGGCTTTCCACAACTGGTATTGCGTCGTGGAATCGAGCCGTCCTGCGCGAACGTCGGCGGCGTAGTCGCCGTGGATGTATTCACCCACGAAGTAGGAGTCGGGGAATTCCGCCCGGACATCACTCAGCACGGTGGACCAGAACGACGACGGCACGGCGTACGCGGCGTCGAGCCTCCAGCCGTCGGCGCCGCGGCGGAGCCAATGCTTCATCACGTCGGCGACGAAGCGTGCCACCTCCGGCTCCTCATGGTTGAGTGCGGCGAGGTGGTGGTGGCCCTCGAAATCGTCATAGGCGACCTCGCCGCCCGAACTGTCATTGCCGGAATTAGCCTCCCCGGAACTGCCGCCGTCCGGAGGCCAATGGAAACGGAACCAGCCGGCAGTCGGCGCGGATGGGCCGAGGCGCACGGCGTCCTGGAACTGCTGGAACGAGCGGCCGGTGTGATTGAAGACGCCGTCGAGCAGGACGCGGAGTCCGCGACGGTGGGCTTCATCGATCAGCCGGTGGAAATCGTCGTCATCGCCGAGCCGCGGGTCCACGCGGAAGTAGTCCGTGGTGTCATACCCGTGCGTTTCGGACGCGAAGATGGGGCCGAGGGCGAGCCCCGATGCGCCGAGTTCCACCGCGTAGTCGAGCCAATCGACCAGCCGGGTCAACCGATGGGCAATGGGAGTGTCAGCAGGACCGGCGGCCTTCTCGGCTCCCACGAATCCCAGCGGATAGACCTGCCACCAGATGGCGTGCCGCACCCAGGATGGTTCAGATGTCACGGATGTCCCCTCCAATTCTTCCTCGATCCTAGCTTGGGCGGCTACGGCCCGGCGCAGGGAGTACGCCGTGCCGCACGTCCCGTCGGCGGGCGGCCGAGTAGAGCTGCCAGCCGAGGATGATCAGCATTCCGGCGTGCACGGCGTCGCCCCCGTAGTACATCAGCAGTGCCCCCGGTTCGGCCTGGAACGGAGTGAGGCCCGGCGGCGGCGTGGCGTAGAGCACCTTGGCGAGGATTCCGTGGGCCGCAATGGAGGACAGGAGAACGGTTCCCCGCACCACTGCGCCGGACCGGTGCGGATTGGGGTCGATGCCGATGATGGCGGAGGTGAAGAGACAGCCGCTCAGCAGGAAATGCAGGTGAAGAAGGGCCAGTGCGGCCGGCCGGTGGACCACATCCGAGTACAAACCTCCGACGTAGAGTGCCCAGAGTGGCACCGTGACCAGCAGGCCCGCCGTCACCGGATGGGACAATATGCGGATGGGACTGGAGCGCAGGATCCGCGTCACCCGGCGGGAGGCATGCACCGGCAGCCACTTCAGCGCAAGCGTGACCGGGGCAGCCAGAACCCAGAGAAGCGGGATCACCATCCCCACCAGCAGGTGGACGGCCATGGAGGCGACGAAGATCGCGTGGGCGGCCGAGGCCGCGGGGCCGGCTGTGACTGCGGCTCCCAGGAGCGCGCCGGCGCACCAGAGCGCAGTCCGCTTCCGCGGCCAGACCAGGCCGGGTCGGCGCGTTGCCGCGTAGTAGGCAGCCCCGGGAATCAACCACAGCAGGACCACGGCGGCATTGGCGGCAGCGGTGGGAAATACGGCGGAGAGCGCAGCAGGAAGGTCCGGCAGTGACACTGCAGGACTACCCGTGTGTCCGGATTGTTCGCCCTGCCCGCCGTCGCCGCACCAGAAGCACCGCCCCGCCGCTGACGATCAGGACCAGTGCGGTGAAGTTCCAGAGAAGGTCGTACACGGCGAGGTCCACGCCGTAGCGGATCTGGTGGAGGCCGAACACCTTGTGCTGCACCACGCCGTCGTACAGCTGGAAGATTCCGGATCCCAGCAGGACGCCACCTGTCCAGGCCGGCAGTGAAAGCGCGCCGCGGCGGCGGAGGTCGGCGAACAGGAACAGTGCACACACCGTGGCGCCCCAGCTGAAAGCGTGGAAGATGCCGTCGGACACGAGCCCGGCAGCGGTAGTGGAGCGGTCGTAGAAATGGTGCCAGTGGAGGATCTGGTGGAACACCGCTTCGTCGACGAAGGCGACGAGACCACACCCGAACAGGAGCCCACTGAGGATACTTCGCCGGAGGCCGATGCCGGGCCCGGGTTCTGCTGCTGTCTTCGCGCGCATTGAGTTCCCTGCCTGCAGAGTGTGCTGATGCCTGTTCCAGCGTATGACAAGCATCACGGCATATCAGGCCGAGTGTGTCAATGCCCCAATTATTTGACGTTAGACTCGGTTGCTGCGACACGCTTTACTACCACGGACACCCCAGAAGAACGGCACTGCCATGGCAACGGATTACGACGCACCACGCAACAATGACGAGGACAAGGAAGCCGAATCCCTCGAAGCGCTTCAGGCGAACCGCGGCAGCAGCGCGCAGTCGTCATCGGTGGACATCGAGGATGGGGACACGGCCGAGGGAATCGACCTTCCCGGCGCCGATCTGTCCGGTGAGGAGCTCCTCATCCAGGTCATCCCGCCGCAGGAGGATGAGTTCACGTGCTCCTCATGCTTCCTGGTGCGCCACCGCAGCCAGATCGCCCGCGAGAAGAACGGCCTGATCTACTGCAACGAGTGCGAGGGCTGATTCAGGAAACCTGCCTGCTGTGCCAACTCTGGGGTGGTTGGGCGGCGGGCTCCAGCGGCAGGTGACGGACGACGTCGTTCCTTGCCGCTTGGGGTGGATTGAGTACCATCCCTGCCACGGCGAGGAAAGCTACCGGAATCGACACGAGGATGGCGACGGCCACTCCGTACAGGGCAATGATCGCGTAGACCGGCGAGTCGCCGAGGCCGGAAATGAAGGAGGCACAGCCGAGAAGTGCCCACAGCCAGAAAAGTCCGACGGCGAACAGCACAGTACGCGCGCGCCGATATATTAACGGGTAATGCATGCGTTCACGCTTCATAGGTTGAGACCCCAGCACTAAAGGGCTCCGCCCCCCGGCATGCCCGCTTTCCTGAATAGTAGCTCCACCGAGCGCTGTTCGGGCCGTCCGATACCAGAATGAGACGGAACTGACATTCCGGTCAGTTCAGAAGCTTCACGTGGTCCGCGTTGAGGTCCTCGATGCTGTTGACTCCAAGCAGCTGCAGGGTGCGGGCCGTCTGCGTTGCAAGGATCTCAATGGCACGGTCCACCCCCGGCCGCCCGCCAGCCATCAGCCCGTAGAGGTAGGCCCTGCCGATGAGAGTGAAATCGGCACCCAGCGCGAGGGCGGCGACAATGTCTCCTCCACTCATGATCCCCGTATCGAGGATGATCGCAGTCTTGCCCTTGAGTTCGGCAGAGACCTGGGGCAGGAGGTGCAGCGGAACCGGAGCGCGGTCGAGCTGGCGTCCGCCGTGGTTGGACAGGATGATGCCGTCGGCTCCATGGTCCACCGCCCGTTTGGCGTCATCGAGCGTCTGGATGCCCTTGACCACGAGGTTGCCCTTCCAGACACTGCGGAGCCAGTCGAGGTCCTCGTAGGTGAGGGTGGGATCGAACATGGAATTGATGAGGTCCGCCACCGTCCCTGAGTAGCGGGACAGCGAGGCGAAGGACAACGGCTCGTGGGTGAGGAAGTTGAACCACCACGCTGGGCGGTAGGAGGCATCCACCACGGTCTTCAACGTGAGCGCGGGCGGAATCGTCATGCCATTGCGGACATCGCGGAGCCGGGCACCGGCGACGGCGGTATCCACCGTGACCATGAGGGTGTCGTTTCCCGCGGCAGCGGCGCGCGTGATCAGCTCCATGGACCGTTCGCGGTCGGTCCACAGGTAGAGCTGGAACCAGTTGCGCCCGTTCGGAGCCGCGGCCGCGACATCCTCGATGGAGGCGGTACCCATCGTCGAGAGCGTGTAGGGGATACCTGCTGCCTCCGCGGCCTGCGACCCGGCATATTCACCCTCCGACTGCATCATCCGGGTGAAGCCGGTAGGAGCAATGCCGAACGGCTGCGCCGAGAGCCGGCCGAGAATGGTGGTGGAGGTATCGACCTTCTCCACGTTGCGGAGGATGCCGGGCCGGAACTCGAGGTCGAGGAAGGCATCGCGGGCGCGGCGCAGTGAGATTTCCGCCTCGGCCGCACCGTCCGTGTAGTCGAAGGGTGCCGTGGGGGTGCGGCGCTTGGCCATGGCGCGAAGGTCGCCGATGGTATTGGCTCGGCGAAGCCGGGAGGCGTTGCTGAATTCCGGCTTCTTGAATTGCATCAGGGGTGCCAGGTCGGCGACTTTCGGAAGTCGCCGGCGAAGGGCCGGAGGAGTGGCGGGGGTGGGCTGCATTGCGTACCTTTGCTCGGCGTCGGGCGATACCTGTGGTCTGACCACAGACTTTACGGTCTGTGGTCAGACCACGCAAGCTATGCTGGCGCCATGCGCAATCATCAGGCCGTTTCGGCGTGGCTCGAAGTCGAATTGGCGGCAGGGCGCCTCGGAATCGGGTCGCGGCTGCCCGGTGAGCGGGCCATGGCAGAGCAGTTGAAGGTGTCACGGACTTCGGTGCGGGAAGGCATCCGGGTGCTCGAGGCCCTGGGTGTGCTGAAGGCCGGGGTCGGCTCGGGCCCAGGGGCAGGCACGATCGTCACCGCGAACCCGGCGGTGGCACTCGGCTCAACCCTTCGGCTGCACATCGCCAGTTCACACTTGCCTGTCTCGGACATCGTGGAGACCAGGCTGCTGCTCGAGACCTGGGCCGCCGCACATGCGGAAAGTGATGCAGTATCCATGGTGGCGGCGGAACGCCTGCTCGCCGAGATGGACCGCCCTGGCCTGAAGGCCCCGGAATTCCTCGCCCTCGATGCGCTTTTCCACGTTGCCCTCGCGGAAGCGGCGGGAAATGTTCTGGTGGGGGCCATGATGGCCTCCCTGCGCGAGTCGATCCAAACCTACACACAACGCCTCACAGTGGACCTGCCGAACTGGCATTCCACAGCAGCGCGACTGCGGAGCGAGCACCGGGAGATCCTGGACGCGGTGCGGGACGGGAAGGGGCAGTTGGCTGCCGATCACGTGGCCCGGCACATCGAGGGTTTCTACCGGGAGGCGGGCTTTCAGGAATAGTCAGTCGGCTGAGCTTTCGATTTTCGAGCTTCTCCCCTAGACTTCAGGGACTGGTCGAGAAGTAGGCCATGGAACCACTACGTGGAGTAAGCCATGGAACAATTTCCCCAAGTACTTGACCGTCCCCGGGCCCGGCCAGTTGAACCGACGCATTCCTTCGACTGGTCCAGAACCCCGAGTCCCGCGCTGGTTTCCTCCCCCAGCGCCGACGAATCCCCCTTTCCTATAGACCTTTCCGAGGTCTCCACGCGGCAGTTGCGCACTCTGTGCAATCGCACCTACCAGCTGTTGGATTCGGATTACCCTTCGATGGAAACCCGGGACCGTTATGAGGCCCTGGTCGAGGAGCTCGAGCGCCGTGAGTCGGCTGCCGAAGCTCCTGCCGAACCCGAAGGCGCACGGGAGAAATTCCGCGACAACGCCCTCTTCTCACGCTTCGAGCTGTACCGCAATGGGGTGATGGCCGGTTACGTGCAGTACGAAATGCGCGGAGGCGATGTATTGCTTCTACAGGCAGTAATCGACTCGCGGTTCCGGCGGATGGGACTTGAGCCCGTGCTCATGCAGGCGGTGCTGTTCAACGCTCATCGGCGTCGACTCGCCGTCATGCCGTATTGCCCGGAGGCCCAGGACTTCCTCCTGGCACACCCGCAGTTTCTGTCCCTTATTCCTACCAAGCAGCGCCGGCGCTTCAAGCTCCTGACTGCCGCCAGGGAAGCGGCGCAGCAGGAAGCCTGACGCACGGACCAGGGTGAGTGGATGCCTTCCCGGCGGTGATCAGCCGGGAAGGCCAGTGACGCGAAGGGTGATGTTGAGGCGTCCTGCAAGTCCAAGAATTGGATCTGCGGTACCCGGAATCGTTTTTTGGACGCCGTGATAGGCAAGCCGTGAAGCGCCACCGAAAACGAAGAGGTCCCCTGACCGCAACTGCACGTCGTGCCAGGGCCGATTGCGGTTCTCGGTATTCCCGAAACGAAACAGGCAGGAATCGCCAAGACTGAGGGAAACCACCGGCGCGGTGGAACGTTCCTCCTTATCCTGGTGCATTCCCATTCTGGCGGCGTCGTCGTAGAAGTTGATCAGTGCTGCATCGGGGTGATAGTCGGCCGCGTAGTCGGGGCCGAACGCTTCGGCGACCGCATCCTGTCCCAACCGGCTCAACGAGTCCGGGAAGGGAGCCACTGTGGCCCCACCGGCGTCGTCGGCTGTCCTGCTGTATCGATAGGGTTGCCAGTGCCAGCCGAGGCACACGGTCTTCACGGACATGGTGCCTCCGTTCGGCATGGTGACCGAGCGCATCGGTACCGGGCCTGTCGCCCACCTGCGGCATGCCCTGACCAGGTCGATCTGCCGTTGGATCGGAAGCCAGTCGGGGACATGGACAGCATCTGGTGCGGGTTCGCTTCGTTCCCGGGGAAGAAGGGAAGCCGCGTAATCCGTCATTCCTCAATTGTGGCCCACGCCCCGCCTGCACGGTACGGGGATGCAATCCGCTATGGACAAGTTGCGTTTCTTCGTCGCGATCCCGGCCCCTGTCGACGTGGTCTGGGAGACCATGCTCGGCGACGAGACCTACCGCCAGTGGGCCGGGGTATTCCAGGAGGGATCCCACTTCCTGGGTACGTGGGACAAGGGGGCGACCATCCGCATCCTGGGTCCCGGCGAGGATGGTTCCTTCGAAGGGTTGGTCGGTACCGTGGCGGAGAACAGAAGGCATGAGTACATCTCGATCCAGTATTACGGGCAGGTGGTGCAAGGGGTTGATGACGTCACCAGCGAAGCGGCCCGACAGATCAGCGGAACCGAGGAGAACTACACCTTCAGCGAGTCCGACGGCGCCACCACCGTCGACGTCGGGATGGATAGCGCCGACGAGTATGCAGCGATGTTCATCGAGGGCTGGCCGCGGGCGCTCGAGAAGATGAAGGAGCTTTCGGAGGAACGCCGCTAGGTGACCCTTCCAGTCGCGGGGCGGCGAAGCGTGAGCAGCAAGCGATGCGCCGTGACCACGAGTGAAAGCCAGGCGATCCCCAGCGTCCACGCGACCAGCACATCCGTCAGCCAGTGGTGTCCCAGATACACGCGGCTGAGGCCCATGGTGACGGCGAAGGCGAGGGCGATGCCGACCGTAAGCGCACGCGAGCGTTTGCGGCGCTGGCGGAGCACCAGCAGGTAGGCCACGATGCCTGCGATCACCAGCGCATTCAGCGCGTGCCCGCTCGGGAAGGATGGTGAGCTTTCGTAGGGTGGGACCGCGAATTCAAGGGCGGGACGGAGGCGGCCGATAGATTCCTTCCCGGCAACGGTCATCAGGAGGGATCCGAACGCCGCTGCCGGAAGCAGGATCACGGGCGTCCAGGACCTGCGTCGAACGGCAAGCAGGACCATCACCGACACCGCGAGGATGGGCATGCCCACTGGTCCGCCGACATTGGTGTAGGCAGTCACCAGACTGTTCAGCCACGGTTCGCGCAGGGTGAGGGCGAGGTTCAGGGCCGGCTGGTCGAGGGCGGCGACACCGTTCGCTTCAGTGACTGCTTCGTAGACTTCGGCCGACGCCGCCGTCAATGCCGCGGCAAGGCCTCCTCCGATCGCGATGATGAGCAGAAGAACCCAGTGCGGCCCGATCCAGGCAGCAAGCGGTCGGACGCTCCTCACGAGCCACCGACCCAGGGGAGTGCCCCAGCGCGTGAGATCCCGAGGGCCTATCCGGTGATCTTCGTGAGCAGGCATCTTCCGACTCTAGAGTGCAGGCTCCCTGCTTGGCATGTGCTGAAGAGATCGCCAACGAGCCCGGGATCGGCGATAGGGTGTCCGCATGAGTAATCCCGGACTGGCCCGCGACCTCCTGAGCGGAGTCCCCGCCTTTCCCGAGGCGATGCCCACCTTCGACCCGGCCGGAGCGCCGGACTCGCCGATCGACCTTTTCGTCGAATGGCTCACGGCCGCCGTGGAGGCTGGAATCCGTGCCCCGCACGCCGTCAACCTCGCGACCGTGGACGGTGATGGTGCACCGGACGCGCGCGTGGTGATCCTGAAGGACGTGAGCGCGTCCGGGTGGTCGTTTGCTTCGAGCAGCGACAGTCCCAAAGGCCGCCAGCTGGCCGCGAGCCCGGTGGCGGCGCTGACTTTTTTCTGGCCCGATTCCGGACGACAGATCAGGGTGCGTGGCACCGTGTCTCCGGCTAGCGCCGAGGAGAACGACGCCGATTTCCAGCGGCGCCACCCGGTGGCCCGGGCGCTGGTGCTGGCTGGACACCAGAGCGACCGGATGCAGGGCAGGGAGGAGCTCGACACCGGAGTCGCCGCCCAACTCGAGCTGATCGGGAAACAGGGAAGTCCCGGCTCGCCGGGCTGGACGGTGTATACCGTTGCGCCCGACGCCGTCGAGTTCTGGCAGGCAGACGCCGAACGGCGTCATACGCGGCTGCTGTACACGCGGTTCGGGAACGGGTGGCGGGTCAGCCTGCTCTGGCCGTGACGGGAAGCGGTTGATCAGTCGAAGAAGAGAATCCGGACAAGTGCGATAGTGCCGATGACGAGAATGGTCACCCGGAGGACATTCGGTGACAGCCGCCGGCCCACCTTGGCCCCGCTCAGGCCGCCGAGGGTAGCTCCGGCTGCAATGGCAGCAGTGACCCGCCAGTCGATCGACTCCCAGGCCACCAGCATGAAGGTTACGGCGGCGACACCGTTCACCACCGTGGTGAGCACGTTCTTCACCGCGGTGATTCTCTGGAGGCTTTCCAGCGTGACCACGCTCATGAGCCCGACGATGAGGATCCCCTGCGCTGCGCCGAAGTAGCCGCCGTATACCCCGAGCACGAGGATGCCGGCGAGCAGGATGAGGCGTACGGGTGCGGACTCGTCGGCGGGCGGCAACGGCCCGCCCGCCTTGGCTGCAGCCCGGCGCTGGACAGCTGGCGCAATCGCCACCATGACGAGCCCGATCACGATCAGGATGGGCACGATCGCCCGAAAGGCCTCGGGTGGGAGGACAAGGAGCAGGAGCGCACCGGCAATGCCACCGGCAGCGGACAGCGGCAGCAGCTTCAGCAGCAGGCGCTTGTTCGTGGCGATCTCGCGACGGTAGCCCCACGATCCCGTGATGCCCCCGGCTACAAGGCCGATATTGTTCGAGATATTCGCCACGATGGGTGGGTAGCCGAACAGGAGGAGCACGGGGAAGGTCACCAGGGTGCCGGAGCCGACGACGACGTTGATCATGCCGGCCCAGAAGCCCGCAAGGAAGATCACGGCGAGTTCGATCAATTCGATTTCCTTTGGTGCGAGCGCGGCCGAAGCAGCGGTGTCAGTGGCCGAAAATATCCGAATCGGTAATTTCGGACTCGCCCGTATCGAGCGCCGAGATGCTGTCCAGCTCCCGCGGGGTCAGCTCGAAGTCGAAGATATCGATGTTCTGGGAGAGCCGCCCGGGATGGGATGACTTCGGAATGGCGACGACGCCCTGCTGCACGTGCCATCGGAGCACTATTTGCGCCGGGAACTTCCCGTATTGCTCGGCCAACGAGGTAATGGGGGGCATCTCGAGGAGGTTGCTCCGGGGCCCCAGTGGGCTCCATGCTTCCGTCACTATCGAGTGCCGGGCATGGAATGCGCGGACGTCCTGCCGCGTACGGCGGGGGTCGAGCTGGATCTGGTTGACCTCGGGTATCACCCCGGCGTCGAGTACGCGCTGGAGATGGGAGGGTTTGAAGTTGGAGGTTCCCACTGCCCGCACCAGCCCCTCATCGACCAGCGCGGCGATGCCCTCCACGGCCTCCACGTAGCGGCCCTCGTCCGGGTTGGGCCAGTGCACCAGGAGCAGGTCGATGTAGTCGACGCCCAGTAGGCGGCTGCTGTTGGAGAAGGCCCGCCGCGCGCCGTCGTGCCCGTGCCATTCCTTGTTGAACTTCGTGGTGAGGAACAGCTCGTTCCGCTCGATGCCGGAGCGGTGGATGCCTTCGCCCACGCCTGCCTCGTTGCGGTAGTTCTCGGCGGTGTCGATGAGTCGGTAGCCGGCGTCGATGGCGGTGGCAACGGTGTCCGCTGCCTCGGCGTCGTTCAGTGGCCACGTCCCCAACCCCAGCAGGGGAAGGTCGGCGCCGTTGCGCAACGGGACTGTCGGCGCGGGTTTCGAAATCATGGGGCTCCAGGGTTGGTGGGGATGAAACGGTCAGAGTGCCCTGGCCAGGCGGTGACGGAGTTCGGCTATCGCTCCGTCCTGCCCAGCGGTGGAGGGAAGCGGGCCACGCCCCCAAAGCCAGAGGAGAATCTCCTCCGGATCCCCCCGGATCGTTGCGGCGTCGTCGGTTGCGCCACCAGCTGCCGGTGCACGATCAAGCCGCGCAGCAGCACGTTTCAGGGCCACCGACCAGGTGTGCCCTGCGCTCTCCACGCGGACGACGGCGCCGCTTGCTCCGGGGTCGGCGCGGCCCCGGCCCAGCATCACCGACAGTACCTCGTCAATGCCGTCCACTGCGAGGTCTTCATCGAAGGGACTGGCCTGCCCGCCTCCCGCCTGCTCGAGGTCGAACCGGTGCATTGCGGTCTCATGCGTGAGGCGCCTTATCCAGAACCCGACCGTCTGGTCATCCGGGACCCAGCTCTCGGCGGCGTCTTCGGGAGCATGGGTGTCGAACTGCGCAATCAAGCGGTGGTAGCAGTGCTCGAGGAGTGCACCGGGCGGCATGCTGCCGATACTGACGGGCGGCCACCCCCTGCCCGGCCGCGATCCGGTGCGGATGGTCTCAGCCTTCTGCAGGTAGACAATGGCGGTGTGCCGCACGAGGTCCTCGCCGATCCAGCCTGGACAGGATGGCACCCGCATCGCAAGAGTGCCGTCGATCGATGCCGCCAGCGCCGCGAATTCCGAGGACAACAGTTCCCGATACCGGCCGAACGAAAGGGCGTAGGGGTAGGGCTGTCTCATCCACCGAGTCTAGGCACTGCTTCCCGGACTGCCATATGTTACTACCGAGTAATATGTGCTGATGCACCTTCTTCTCCGCACCCTGCTCCAGCTTCTCCGTTCACGGAGGCGCCCCGGTCTCAGTGTGTGGGGGAATTCCTCGCTACCACTGCGCGTCCTTGTGACGGACATCGATATTGCGATGCACCTGAACAACGGCATGTATTTCTCGTTGATGGATCTCGGTCGCTTCGACCTGATGGTCCGTAGCGGCGTCTGGAAACTGATGCGCAGCAAGGGTCGGAGCCCGGTGGCGGCGGGGGAGACGATCAGTTTCCGCAAATCGCTCCAGCTCGGCCAGCGGTACACGATCGAGACCCGCGTCATCGGCTTGGACGAACGGGCCATCTACTTTGAGCAGCGGATGGTGAGCGACGGCGAAATCTGCGCGCGAGCTTTCATTGCAACCCGTCTCGTCTCGCGGAGCGGTCCGGTGAGCAACGAGGACATCATCGCTGCTTTCGGTGCACCGCCGGCGGACCTGGTGCTACCCGACTGGATCCATGAATGGCGCGGAAACAACTCGCTGCCCGGTACCCGGAGGCCGGCCCCTCACGCCTGGCAGTGACCGGATCCCGCCGGCTCTAGGTCCGAGCAGCGCTTCCGTCGGCCCTCCGCCCCCGCACCAGCTTCTGAAGGAAGTACAGGGCGATTCCCACGGCCAGCAGGATAGCGGTGCGAAGCCAGATCTCGCCTCCTTGCTGGGTGAGGAGGAGGACACAGGAAGCGACGGCGAGAACGGGAACCACCGCAGGAATGCGGAAGTGCTTGTGCTCCACCTTGTCGCGGCGCAGCACGAGGACGGCGATGTTGGTGCTCAGGAAGACGAACAGGAGGAGGAGCACCACCGTCTGGGCCAGTGAGGCGAGGTCCCCCGAAAGCGTCAGGATCATGGCCACGGCTGTTGTTGCAACGATCGCAACCCAGGGGGTCCGACGATTGGGGAGAACCTTGCCGAAGACGGAGGGAAAAAGGCCCTGCTCGGCCATGCCGAAAGTGATCCGGCTCGACATGATCATTGTCAGGAGAGCACCGTTGGCCACCGCGACCAGTGCGATCAGGCCGAAAAGCCAGGGCGGGACGCCCGCTCCTGTGGCCGCGACGACGTCGAGCAGCGGCGATGTCGATCCCGCCAGGTCCTCGGCCGGCATCGCTGCGGAGGACGCAAGGCCGATCAGCAGGTAGACGACGCCGGCCGTCAGGAGGGCGCCGAAGAGGGCGCGTGGGTAGACGCGGCTCACGTCGCGGACCTCCTCCGCCACGTTCGCCGATACCTCGAAGCCTACGAAGGAGTAGTACGCGATGAGCGACGCGCCGAGCACGGCGGCGGCCGGACTCACTCCCGCCGGGAATTCCGTCACACGGGAGACGTCTCCGCCGCCTCCGGCAAGGAAGAAACCGACAACGACGATCACGAGGACGAGCCCGGACACCTCGATGACGGTCATCACCACGTTGCTGCGCACGGATTCCTTGATGCCGCGTGCGTTGAGGAGCGCGACCAGAAGGAGGAACACCAGGGCTGCGGGCGCGGCCGGAACATCGATGAACGCGCCCAGGTAGTCACCGGTGAACGCCAGCGCGAGGCCCGCGGCGCTGGTGACACCCGCTGCCAGCATGCAGAATCCGACGAGGAAGGAAAGGAAGGGTTTTTGATAGGCGCGCTCGGCGAAGACCGCTGCACCGCCTGCCTTCGGGTATTTCGTGACCAATTCGGCGTAGGACCCGGCGGTCAGCAGAGCCAGGGCCAGTGCCACCATGAGCGGCACCCAGAGCGCGCCGCCCACTTCGGCGGAGATGACCCCCACCAGAGCATAAACGCCTGCGCCCAGCACATCCCCCAGGATGAACAGGTAGAGAAGGGGGCCGGTGATGCCGCGCTTGAGTTTCGTATCCGCTGTGTGCTCGGTTGTTGCCATTGGAGAAGTCTAGCGAGACTCGATAAGCAGGCTGACTAAAAGCGGCTAGCACACTACCGCTCAGCGCACATGATCTATCGTCCGGCGTTGCGAATTTCCTCAATGGTGTGACGCACCCCATAATTGCCTTCATGAACCATGGCTCGGGGGCAGCCATCCGTGCTGTGACGTAACAAGGAGTTCTTATGAGTTGGCTCGACCGCGATCACACGATCGCCCCCCCCGGATTCAACCGCTGGCTCATTCCGCCGGCCGCACTGGCGGTGCACCTGTGCATCGGCCAGGCGTACGCGACAAGCGTGTACAAGACCGCACTGGTGCAGCACTTCGACGCGAGCCTGACGCAGATCGGCATCATCTTCTCCATCGCCATCGTGATGCTGGGGCTCTCCGCGGCAGTCATGGGCACCTGGGTGGACAAGAACGGCCCCCGGAAGGCGATGGCTACCTCCGCCCTGTTCTGGACCTCCGGATTCGTCGTGGGTGCTATCGGCATTTTCACGAACCAGCTCTGGCTGGTCTATCTCGGTTACGGGGTCATCGGCGGCATAGGTCTCGGCATCGGCTATATCTCTCCCGTCTCCACGCTCATCAAGTGGTTCCCGGACCGCCCGGGGCTCGCCACTGGCATGGCGATCATGGGATTCGGCGGTGGAGCGCTGATCGCGAGCCCGTTGTCTACGCAACTGCTGCGCTTCTACGACCCGAACTCGAGCGCCGAGGGCTGGGTAGCCAGCGGTGATTCCGTGGCCAAGCTCTTCCTGACCCTCGCTGCGGTGTACCTGGTGTACATGCTGTTCGGTGCGTTCACCATCAAGGTGCCGGCCGCCGACTGGAAGCCCGAGGGGTTCGACCCTTCGACGCTCAAGTCCAAGCCCCTCGTTACTTCCGACAACGTGTCGGCCAAGAACGCGATCAAGACCAAGCAGTTCTGGCTTGTGTGGATCGTGCTCTTCTGCAACGTCACCGCGGGCATCGGCATCCTCGAACAGGCTTCCCCGATGATCCAGGACTTCTTCCGCGGCGCCGACGGCTCGACTGCCGTCACTGTTGCCGTTGCCGGCGGATTCGTCGGATTGCTGTCGATCGCCAACATGGGTGGCCGCTTCGTCTGGTCCTCCACATCGGACATCATCGGCCGCAAGCGCATCTACATGGTTTATCTCGGCGTAGGTGCCGTCCTGTATTCGATCCTTGCGCTGTTCGGCGCGAGCACTACCCTGCTCTTCGTCGTCCTGGCCTTCTTCATCATCTCCTTCTACGGCGGCGGCTTCGCCACCGTACCGGCCTACCTGAGGGACCTCTTCGGGACCTACCAGGTGGGGGCCATCCACGGGCGACTGCTGACCGCGTGGTCCGCGGCCGGCATCGCCGGACCACTGATCGTCAACGGCTTCCTCGACGCCCAGGGAACACCCGGTGAGCTGACCGCGGCCGCCTACCAGCCCGCCCTCCTCACCATGGTGGGACTCCTGATCATCGGCTTCGTGGCGAACCTGCTGGTGAAGCCTGTGGACTCCAAGTTCCACGAACCCGTCACAAGCGCAAGCAAAGAACCAGCACGTGGAGGCACCAAATGACCGGAGCAAGGATCGCAACCGTCTGGGCTCTCGTAGGAGTACCTCTTGCTTACGGCGTGTTCCAGACGCTCACCAGGGCCTCGGCTCTCTTCGGCGGCTAGTCAGCACCTACGGGTATCACGACGGCGGGGCAGGTCCAACCTGCCCCGCCGTCGTCGTGAAAAGGTGGAGTACGGCTCGGGTGCCGCCTACATTGGAGGAATGGCTGATTCCACCACCGCAAGCACGCCCACCGCACTTCAGCGGCTCGCCGAAGCCCACCGGGTGGGCACCACCTTCCTGGGGTGGGACGGAGAGCCAAAGCAGGTAGAGCACCAGACCCTCGTCGCGGTACTGACCGCCCTCGGCGTGCCGGCCGGCACCGATAAGGATGTCGAAAAGTCCCTTGCAGAACTGGAGGCGGCCCCGTGGCGCAGGTTGCTGCCGCGCGTCGTCGTCGTTCGGGAAGGCCGGTTGGGCCCTGTCCCGGTGCACGCGCCTGCCGGCGCCGAGGTGCGGGTATGGGCTACCGGCGAGGACGGCATCCATTACAGCGGCACCGTGGACACCTCTCCGATCGCAGAGCGGGAGGTCGACGGGGAGAAGCGCGTCAGCCTTTCCGCGGTGCTCCCGCATGCGCTGCCGCTCGGCTGGCACACTCTTCACGCCGAGGCGGATGGGCTTCAGGAGCAGTGCGCGCTCATCATCACGCCCGACCGCCTCTCGACGACGCAGCGCCTTTCGGACAAGAGGTCCTGGGGACTCATGGTGCAGCTCTATTCGGTGCGGTCGGCACGTTCCTGGGGAATCGGTGATCTCGGTGACCTCGGTTCGCTGGCGCAGGTCGCGGCGGGGAAGGGTGCCGGTTTCGTGCTGGTCAACCCCCTCCACGCCGCCGAACCGGTGCCGCCGGTCGAACCCTCTCCCTACCTGCCCACCACGCGGCGCTTCTTCCACCCGATGTACCTGCGAATCGAGGACATCCCCGAGTATGCGCGGCTCGACGCCGAAGCGCGGGGCCGGATCGACGAGCTCGCAGGGGGCTTCGCGGAGGCTAATACGAGTGCCGACCTCCTGGACCGGGATGCGTCTTTCGCTGCGAAACTCGAGGCGCTCGAGCTGGTCTTCCGGATTGAACGTCCACGCCAGCGGCAGAGTGACTTCGAGGAGTTCCTCGTACACCAGGGACAGGGACTGAAGGACTTTGCGCTGTGGTCGGCCCTGGCCGAGACCTACGCTCCCGGCGGACCCGAGTGGGCGGACGTGGGAAGGCCCGGCAGTGCGGAGGCACTTGCCGAGGCCGAGCGGCTGGCTCCCCGCATCGAATTCCATGAGTGGCTGCAGTGGCTGTGCGACGAACAGCTACAGGAAGCCCAGCTGGAGGCGACGGGAAGCGGGATGGGCATCGGCATCATGCACGACCTCGCCGTGGGAGTCCATCCCAGCGGGGCCGACGCCTGGACGCTGCAGGACGTCCTGGCGCCAGGCATCAGCGTCGGAGCGCCGCCGGATATGTTCAACCAGCACGGCCAGGACTGGAGCCAGCCGCCGTGGCATCCGGAGCGGTTGGCCGAGTCCGGGTACCAGGCCTTCCGCGACATGCTGCGCAACATCCTCCGGCATGCCGGAGGGATCCGGATCGACCACATCCTCGGGCTCTTCCGGCTCTGGTGGATCCCGCAGGGGTCAGCGCCCGGAGGTGGGGCGTACGTGTACTACGACCACGAGGCGCTGATCGGAATCCTCGCGCTGGAGGCGGAGCGCGCGGGCGCCGTCGTCGTGGGCGAGGACCTCGGCGTCTTCGAGCCGGGGGTGCAGGAGTACCTTGCGGAGCGCGGCATTCTCGGGACGTCGATCCTGTGGTTCGAGCAGGACGACGACGGCCCTGTCGTCCCCGAGAAGTACCGGCAGGGGTGCCTGACTACCGTGACCACGCATGACCTGCCGCCGTCGGCCGGTTACCTCGCGGGTGAACATGTTGCGCTGCGGGAAAAGCTGGGCCTGCTCAGCAGGCCGGTCGAGGAGGAGCGGGCTGAGGACCAGGCCGTGCAGGAGACCTTCCTGTCGCTGCTTCGGGAAAGGAAACTGCTGCCGGCGAAGGGCGCAGCATCGGTGCAGGAGACGGTCGAGGCGCTGCACGCGCTGATCGCGCAATCGCCGTCGGTGCTCCTCGGGGTGGCGCTGGCGGATGCCGTGGGAGAGCGACGTACGCAGAACCAGCCGGGCACCAATGACGAGTACCCGAACTGGCAGATCCCGCTGGCCGATGCGGACGGCGAAGCTGTGTTGATCGACCACCTCGAGGACAATGTGCGATTCGCCTCGCTCGTGAAGGTCCTGGGAACCAAAAGTCCGCGCCGCGTCAAGTCAACGGGTGATGCTAAGCAGGCTGACTGATCGAGTTTCTTCGTGATCAGATAGAAGCATGGATGATGAAAAGGCGGAACAGTTCGACGTCGTCGTGGTGGGTGGGGGAGTAGCGGGCCTGAGTGCGGCGCTGGTGCTTGCACGGGCCCGGCGCCGGGTCGCCGTGGTGAATGTCCGGCAGCCCCGCAACGCACCGGCTGAGGCCGCCCAGGGCTTCCTGACCCGCGATGGCGAGTCGCCGCTCGAGCTGGTGCGCCTCGGCCGGGAGGAAGTGGAATCCTACGGGACGGTTTTCCTGGACGGAGAGGTCTGTTCGGCGCGCGATGCAGCGGAAACCTGGGTCCTGGAGCTCGATGGCGGAGGCACTCTCCGTGGCCGGCACGTGGTGCTGGCCACCGGATTGAGGGACATCCTGCCGGATATCGAAGGCGCGCGTGAAGCCTGGGGCAAGGGGCTGCTGCAGTGCCCCTACTGCCATGGCTGGGAGGTGCGCGACCGCGAACTCGGCGTCCTTGCCACCGAGGACACGTCGCTGCAGCAGGCCGTGCTGCTGCGGCAGTGGTCTCCGGTAGTCACGCTTTTCACCCACACCCTCGGCGCTGTCCCGCCCGACGACGCACTCACGCTCAAGGCGCGCGGTGTGCGGATCGTCGACGGCGCGGTCCGCCGCCTCGTTTCCGGACCCACCGGCCTCGAGTCGGTCGAGCTGACTGACGGGACAGTGGTTGAGTGCGCGGCGGTGTTCTGCGAGCCGCAGGCCGAAGTGGGTTCCCCCCTGATCTCGGCCCTCGGCTGCGAGTTCCGGGAGGACGGCTGCGTCGTCACCGATGATCTCGGACGCACGACCGCCGACCGCGTCTGGGCAGTCGGAAACGTAGCGGACCCGAGCGCGCAGCTCGTCTCGGCGGCGGGGGATGCCTACCGAACGGCGGTTTCGGTCAACGCGGTCCTTGCCTTCGAGGACGCCGAGGCCGAGAAGGCGTCTCTCTGACCTGACCGGCTTCATCTCCAGCAGGGGACGGTTCTCACCTGGCGGAGCGGGTCCAGTCCAGCCACTGGGCAGCCTCCTGCACGATGCCCGCCGGCACTGTGTGCGGTCCCTCGAACTCCCGGTACGTCACGTCATACCCATCGTCCTTCAGGGCCGGGACGATGCGGTGGCTGGTGCTGCGGATGGGGAGTATGGTGTCATCGATTCCGTGTGACACGAATACTTCCGGCTGTCCACTCCGCGGGCCCACCGGGATGAAGCCGGGCGAGAAGGCGAGGATGCGCCGGAAGAGTCCGCCATTCGCCAGGCCCAGACCAAGAGCGTAGGACGCGCCGTCGGAGAACCCGGCGATGCCGATTCGCTCAGGATCGATGGCAACCGATCGGAACACCTCCTCGAGCGAGCGTTCGAGGACCCCGACGTCGGGACCGTAGCTGTCCCGGATGGCATCCCAGGTGCTCCCTCGCGAAGCCGGGGACAGGATTACCGCGTTGTACTGGTCGGCAAGGGAAGTGAGCAGGGCCGACCCGCCAGCGGCATCACCCCCTGCGCCGTGCAGGGAAACCAGCAGGGGTGCGGGCTCGCCGGAAGTCAGTGTTGCGGGCACGTAGACCAGTGAGTCCCGCTGCTGTTCCGCACCGAGCGGGCGTGAACCCGGCGTAATCGGGCTCTTCGGGGGTCGCTGGCCGGGCCGGGCGGCGAGGAGCGCCGGATGTTCCGTGTCGTTCAACCGCCCTCCGTCAGCATCGCAGCCGCTCACGGCCCCCAATGCAGCGACGCAGGCTCCGAGAAGGACGGTCCGCCTCGCCGCTTCAGAGGCACTCAAACCCCGTGGAGCTTTCACTGGATTCTCGAATGGCCGCGTCGACAGAATCGACGCGGCCCGGCGTCTCACCGGCTTCGATACGGCGGAGCAGTTCGGTGATACCCGACGTGGGGCCCTCCGCCACCAGCGATACCGAGCCGTCCGGATTGTTGATGGCGGACCCCGTCAGGCCGAGATCCTCGGCGGAACGGCGTGCCCAGTAGCGGAATCCCACCGCCTGCACCTCACCCGTGACGGTCGCGGTGAGGCGCTGCGGCTTCGTGTCCAATGCCGTTTCCTGCCGTTCCGCTTTCCAAGCCCTAGAGTGTAGGGCGGGTTTCGTCGTCCTGGTTCAGGAAGGGCGTGATGTCGACCTGTTCCGGATCACCGCCGCTGGGGCCGGTGCCGTTTGCGCCGGTGGTGGTCCCGCTGGTTCCTCCGCCGGTGCCGGTGGACGTCACCACCGGCACTGTCGGGCTCCCGGAGGCCGATCCGCTACCGGACGAGTCCGCGGGCTTGTCGCGCTTCAAGGCACCGGTCAACTTCTCCTGCATCGCGGGCGCCTTGGTCTTGACCGATTCGGTGGTACTGGAAACCTTTTCCTGGACCTTCGGGTTGTTCCACAACTCGGTGGCCTTCGTCTTGATCTTTTCGTAGCTCCCGCGGCCCGCGCGTGATCCCAGGACGTAACCGGCAGCCATACCTGCGGTGAAAACAAGCTTGTTCTTCATGATGGTGCTCCATTCTTCTCGAGGGTGCGTTCCTCCGAATCTAGTCCAACGCTTCGGCGCGCGCGAGGTCGAAATCGGACAGGCTCCCGCTCAAGCGCACGAAGATGACGGCTCTGCCGCCGGTTTTGCACCATTGCCGTGCACGCGCGTCAGGGAAGGCACGACGACGACGGGGTCAGCAGGGCCGATAGGTTTTTCCGCCCGGCGCGTAGCAGCGCGGACCGGTGTACCCCGGGTAGGGGTCGGCTGCGGGTGGTGCGGGTGCAACGGCGCCGGCGCCGGCGCCGGCATCTGAGTTGGTCGCGAGGATGCAGCAGGCGCGGAATGTCCAGCTGCCCCCTCCGTCAAGCCGCTGCTCGGACGGGGACGGATATCCGCGCAACAAGCGGTCGGCCGTGATCAAGTCGGTCACGGAGCGGACGGCATCGAGGGCGCCGTGATAAGCACAGCCGCGGCGGCAATGATCGTTCGGTGACTGATGAGAGCCCCTCACCGGTCTGCAATGACGAGTAGGTGAGGGGTCGACGGTCGGCTATCGGCGGACACTTGTTGGTGTCGTCCCGTCAGATGAGCCGGTGGGCTGCCCTGCGGTGCCTGCCGCTTTCGCTTGTGACGATCGCAGCTTTCGCTCCAGTAGACAGGATTGAAACAGATCGGGCAACAGGTACACTCTTAGGTGGTCAATCTGACCAGTAACAGGACGATACATCGGCAGGAAGTGGTCAATGTGCGGGATCTCGACGCAATCGACAAGAAAATCCTCGTTGCGCTCGATGAGGACCCTCGCGCTCCGGTGATGGTGTTGGCGCAGAAGCTCGGACTGGCGCGCGGAACCATTCAGGCTCGGCTGGAGCGGATGACGGGTAGCGGTGTGCTGCGCTCGAACAGCAGCCGGATCCTGCCGGCCGCTTTGGGGCGGGCGGTGATGGCATCTGTTTCTGCCGAGCTGGACCAGTCGAAGTTGAATGAGGCAATAGAGGCGCTGCGCAACATCCCTGAAGTGCTCGAATGCCATGCGCCGGCAGGTGACACCGACCTGCTGTGCCGGGTAGTGGCCAAGAGTCCCGACGACCTCTACCGCGTCAGCGAGGTGATCCGGCTGTGCCCAGGCATCCTCCGAACCTCGACAAGCATGTATCTGCGCGAGGTCATCTCCTACAGGACGACGGGGCTTCTTGCAGCCGAGGAATGACGGCCACAAGCCACTCGAAGCTGCATCGGACCGGTTTCCTCTTTTGTGTCCGCTCATGACGGGCGGATCGCCTGCACCGGTTCATTCTCCTACGCTGACAGGAAGCACGATCGCCTGAACCTCCGAGCAAGGGACTGCCCACGTGGCTACGAGCAACATCGCGACACAGATCGAATCGTTCAATAGGGACTTCACCGAAAAGATCGGCCCGGACCTCTCGGCCGCCTTCGTCCGTGAGCAGTTCCAGCTCAATCAGGCAGGCATTCCGGGGAACGCAGTATCGGTGGGCGATCGACTTCCCGAGGCGAAACTGATCGCAGCCGACGGGTCGATCGTCACGCTGTTCGAATCCCTCGGCAGTGCCTCCACTGTCCTTGTGTTCTACCGGGGCGCCTGGTGCCCGTACTGCAACATCACGCTGAAGACCTACCAGCTGGAACTGCTCCCGCTGCTCCAGCAACGCGGTGACGCCCTGGTCGCCATCAGCCCGCAAACGCCCGACGGCTCGAGCGCCGCGGCCGACGGCGGGAATCTGCAGTTTGCGGTCCTCTCCGATGAAGGGAACATGCTGGCGCGGCAGCTGGGCATCGTCACCGCCCCCAGCGACGAAGCACGCAAAGCGCATACGGAACTAGGGTTCGACGTCGCTGACAGCAATGCGGATTCGACCGCAGCTATCCCATTCCCCACTGTCCTCATCGTGGATGCCTCGGGTGTTGTGCGCTTCGTCGACATCCACGTCGACTACACCACGCGCACCGAGGTCACCGATATCGAGGAAGCGTTGTCCTCACTCGGCTGACGGTCCCCGCACGGTGGCCCGACGCGCTGCCTCCGGTGTTACCGCCGTGGTGGATCTCCCCTACCTTCCGACCGCATACCCCTGCATGCCGCGGGGATTCGCACCCGCTCGCAGCATGCCGGTGTCGGGGTCGCGGGACACCGCGCACAACCGCCCGATTTCCCAGTCGCCGGCCCGCCCAACCCGGTGGCCGCGGGATCTCAGCTCGGTGAGGACGTCGTCCCCCACCCGCTGCTCGATGAGAACCACCCCGAGCTGATGCTCGTGAGGGTAGAAGGAACTCGGGAAATGCGTGCTGTTGAATGCCGGCGCGTCGATGGCCTCCTGCAGATTCATGCCACCCAGGATCAAGTTGAGGAAGAAGTGAAGCTGCCACTGATCCTGCTGATCCCCGCCCGGTGATCCGAATGCCAGGACCGGTTCGCTCCCCTTCATCACCAGGGTGGGGGAGAGAGTGGTCCGGGGGCGTTTGCCCGGGGCGAGCGTGTTGGGCAGGCCATCCTCCAACCAGGCCATCTGTAGCCGGGTGCCCAGGGGAAAGCCGAGCTCGGGAATGATCGGCGATGAATGCAGCCATCCGCCGCTCGGCATCGCGGACACCATGTTGCCCCAACGGTCCACGACGTCGACATGGACAGTGTCGGTCCGTGCCTCGCCGCTGGACTTGGGACCGGAGTCCAGCAGGGCCGCGACGGCGTTCGGCTCGCCGACCCCGGTAAGTCCTGCTGCGTCGAAAACGGTTTTCACCTCGAGATCAGGGAGGACCGGCGTTCGGCCGTCCGGGCTGCCCGGCCGGATCTCCAGCGACGCGTCTTCCCCGATGAGTTGACGCCGCTGCGCCGCGTAGTCGGCGGACAACAGTGTTGTCCCTGGTACGTCGGTGACATCGCCGTACCAGGCATCCCGGTCCGCGAACGCCAGCTTGGTGGCCTCGATAATCTTGTGGATGCCGTCGGCTGTACCGGGCTGAACCTCGAGCCCGTCCAACAGGGCAAGTTGCTGCAGGAAGACCGGCCCCTGGCTCCAGAACCCCGCCTTGCAGACAGTGTGTCCCTTGAATGTCAGGGTTTGCGGCTCCTCGTAGTGCGGACGCCAGGACGCGAGATCGTCCCGGCTCAGAAGCCCGCGGTGATCTTTGCCGGAGGAGTCCCGGCAAGGGATGTCCACGAATTCGGTAATTGCCTGCGCCACAAATCCTTCCGTCCACTCCCGGATGGCGGCGTCAATGCCGTCCGAACGTGTTCCGCCGTCGGCGAGCACCTGCTTTTCGGCATCCATCAGCCGCCGGTAGGTCCTGGCCAGTGCCTTGTTGACGAGCAGTTGGCCGGGCTCGGGAACCTTGCCACCCGGCAGGTAGACATCGGCCGAAGATTTCCAGTGCTTCCGGAAGAGCGGCTCCACGCGCCGGATGTATTCGACCACCTTCGCGGCCGCCGGAAAACCGTTCTCCGCATAACTTTCGGCCATCTCCAAAGCCTCCAGCAGGCTGACCGTTCCATGGTCCCGCAGGAAGGTCAGCCATCCCAGGACGGATCCTGGGACGGCCGCGGCCAATAAGCCCGTTCCGGGCACCATGTCGAGATCCAGGTCAGCGAAGGCCTCGAGCGTTGCCGCAGCAGGTGCGGGGCCTTGCGCGCACAATACCGTGGGCTTCTTGTCGTCGGCTCGCGCGAAGATCAGCGGCATGTCCCCGGCCGGACCGTTCTGGTGGGGTTCGACGACGTGGAGGGTGAAACCTGCTGCAACCGCGGCGTCGAACGCGTTCCCGCCGCGCTCGAGGATGGCCATTCCCACCTGGGATGGGATCCAGTGGGTCGAGGAGACCATGCCGAAGGTGCCGGAAAGTTCCGGCCGGGTAGTGAAGCTCATCGGGGAAGCCTTTCTTGTTCAGATATGCGACCGAGGCGGTGCCTGTTCAGCCGGTGTAGTGCTTGTCGGCCACCGCGAGTGCCTCGTCGAGAATATCGATTCCTTCCCGAACCTCGTCGGCTGTCGTGGTGCAGGGCGGAACAATGTGCGTGCGGTTGAAGTGAGTGAATGGCCACAAGCCGCGGCTCTTGCAGGCGTTGGCGAACTCGACCATGGGCGCTGCAGCTGCTCCAGTGGCGTTGAACGGCACCAGGGGCTGACGGGTTTTTCGGTCGACGACGAGTTCGAGTGCCCAGAACACGCCAAGGCCACGGACTTCTCCGACGCTCGGGTGGCGTTCAGCCAGAGCCCTCAACTGTGGTCCGATGACGTCCCGTCCCAGGGCGCGAGCGTTCTCGACAATCCCTTCCTCGTGGAAGATGTTGATCGAGGCGACGGCTGAAGCGCAGGCGAGGGGGTGTCCGGAGTAGGTGAGTCCACCCGGATATGGACGGTCATCGAAGGTCCGTGCAATTTCCTCCGAGATGATGACGCCACCAAGCGGAACGTACCCGGAGTTCGATCCCTTGGCGAAGGTGATCAGGTCGGGTGTCACATTCCAGCGGTCGACGGCGAACCACTCACCGCACCGGCCGAACCCTGACATGACCTCATCGACGATGAACACGATCCCGAATTCGTCACAGAGTGCCCGCACCCCGGGAAGGTAGTTCTCCGGCGGGACGAGGATGCCGTTCGTGCCGACGACGGGCTCGAGAATGATCGCCGCTATGGTGTGTGGTCCTTCGACGGTAATGATGTCCCGCAGGTGTGTGAGCGCACGCTCGCACTCCTCGCTGTCGTCGGCTGCGTGGAAAGCGGACCGGTATGAATAGGGTCCCCAGTAGCGGACGACGCCGGACATGGTGGGCTCGGAGGGCCAACGCCGCGGATCACCGGTGAGGGCTATCGCGCCGGCGGTGGACCCGTGGTAACTGCGGTATGCGGCGAGCACCTTGGCCCTGCCGGTGTGCAGGCGTGCCATTCGGATAGCATTCTCATTCGCTTCCGCACCGCCGTTCGTGAAGAAGACCTTATTGAGATCGCCGGGAGCCAGTTCCGAGATCAACCGCGCTGCTTCGGATCTGGCATCGTTGGCGAAAAGCGGCGCAATCGTGGTGAGTTTGCCTGCCTGTTCCTGGATTGCCGAGATGAGTTTGGGGTGCTGGTGCCCGATATTCACGTTGACCAACTGTGACGAGAAATCAAGATAACGGTTTCCGTCATAGTCCCAGAAATAGGAACCGAGTGCCCCGGCGATGGGTAGCGGGTCGATCTGCGCCTGGGCCGACCAGGAGTGAAAGACGTGTGCCCTGTCCTTGCGACGGATGTCCTCGCCATTCTCGGCGTCCGTTCCGGTTACGGCGGTAACTGTCTTCAACACGGGATCCTCTCGAGGTGGCTGGCTCGACGGGATCGATTGCGTCAATCCGTCGGGTGAAGCTGACCGTGCCCACACTACGTCGGGTTTCACCCCATGACAACAGTTCGATTGTTACAGTACATAAGATCAACGGCCGCCGCTCCAGCTTCCCGCGAACGCCGCACCGGCAATCAGCTCCGCGAGTTCAGGTATCGATTCCGAGACTGCGCCGATGGTGACCCGGATGTGGCCCTGTTGCCGCGGGAGTACGGCAAACGGCGTACCAGGGGCTACTCCAATGCCCTGGCTCGCTAGCCGCACCATGGCGGCTGACTCGTCCGTGACCGGAATCCAGATGTTGATGCCGTCCACGCCGTCGACCTGGACGCCATGCCCCGCGAGGGCGGCGACCATCGCCTCACGGCGGCGCCGGTATTCACGGCGTGCGTGGCTGATATGTTCAGCTGCCGGCGCTTCGGTGAGCAGGCCGAGCAGGATCCGCTGCAGCAGTCGGCTTGTCCAGCCCTGGCCCAGTTGGCGCCGGGAGATGATCTCGTCGATGATGTTCGCGGGCCCGCTCATGGCCGCGAGTCGTAGGTCCGGGCCGTGCGATTTGGAGAAACTGCGCACGTGCAGCGTCCGCTCCGGCAGCCACTGCCCCAGGCTGATCGCCGGCGTCCAGGCAACGTATCCAGCAGAGTCATCCTCGAGGACGGTGACGTCCGCGGCCCCGATGATCCCGGCCAGCTGCTCGGCGCGCGAGGGGGTCAACGAAACCCCTGTCGGGTTCTGTGCGCGCGGCTGAAGGATCACAGCTGCAGCCGAGGTTGCCAGAGCCTGCTCAAGGGCGCCGGGAAGCATGCCCTGATCATCCATGGGAACCCCCACGATTTCTGCACCGGCGGCCTCGAGCAGGTCGAGCAGCAGGGGGAACGTCGGATGTTCCACAATGACGCGGTCCCCGAAGCGGACCAACGCCCGCGTGGCTAGTTCGAGTGCATCCATCGCGCCGTCCACGACCGCAAAGGTTTCGGCGTCGTAGGGCCAGTCCTGTCGGAGAACCTCGATCAGCTCCGGCACCACCGGTGGATCAAGGTAGCTCCCGGGTGTGACGGCACTCGTCAGGTTCTTCAGTACCTGCTCCAGATCCGGCAGGAGCTCGCGGTCTGGCACGCCTGTGGACAGGTCAAGCGTGAAGAGGCTTTGACGATCCAGGGTCTGGCTGTACCGGGTGGACCCGAGACCGATGTCAGCGACCCTCGTACCGCGTCGCCCGTCGGTGTGGATGGCACCCGATCGGGCGAGGAGCGACCAGGCGGCGCTGATCGTCGTCGGCGACAACTCCAGTTGCGACGCGACGGCGCGAATGGATGGCAGCTTCGTTCCCGGCTGCAGGAATCCGTCACGGATCGCCCGGCTGACCGCGTTCGCCACTCCCCTGGATGTCGGTTCGTCGGGCGCCCAGCCAAGTTCGATCGTCGCTTCAGTCATTTTAGTACTGTAACAAAACCTCTATTGTCATGGTGTCCTGCGTCACCTATCGTTGTCCCTGATCGACCTCACACAAGGGCGTGGAGGATGTTGCAGGGTAATTCACCGCTGACTGCGGTAACCGATGCACAAGCCTGCGACTGCTCGCCGCTGAAACGAAACCCGGGGACCACCATGCAACGGTTGAAAGAGAGTGAAAGTCTTGAGTAACGATCTCGATAATGCGCCGAGGGGCTCACAGCAGCCACCGACCACCTTTGCAAAGAAACTGAAATTCATCGGCCCTGGCCTCATCGTGGCGGCGACCGGCGTCGGCGCCGGTGACTTCATCATGTCCGCCCTCGCTGGAGCCGATTACGGCTGGGCCCTGATGTGGGCGATCATCGGCGGCGCCGCCATCAAGCTCATTCTGTCCGAGGGTATCGGGCGCTGGTACCTGGCGACAGGAAAGACGTTCCTGGAGGGATGGCACTCGCTCGGGTGGGTGGCCACCGGCTATTTCGGTGTCTATGTCGTCGTTTTCGGGCTGATCTATGGTGCGGCGCTCCCAGCGGTATCCGCGCTCATCCTGACCGCGATGTTCCCCGGCCCACCGTTCTGGTTGTGGGCGATCCTGTCAGCGCTCGCCGGGTTCATCCTCGTCTGGTTCGGCCGTTACGCGGTGCTCGAGAAAGCGATGACCATCTTCGTGGCGCTGATGTTCCTCACCGTCGTCGGTTCCGCCGTCGTGATCCTCGCGAACCTGGGTAACGTCACCTACAGTCTCGCGCCGTCGGTTCCCGAAGGCTCCTTCCTCCGCATTCTGGGAGTGATCGGCGGCGTGGGCGGAACCATCACCCTGACCTGCTATTCCTACTGGATCCACGCCAAGGGGTGGATAGGTAAACAGTGGATACCGATGATGCGCTTCGACATCACCTCCGCGTACGTCATCACGTCGATCTTCGCGGTGTCCGTCATGATCATCGGTGCCGAACTCCTCTTCGGTTCCGGCATGACCATCGAGGGCAACGAAGGCCTCGTGGGGCTCGCGGACAGCTACGGCGACAGGTTCGGTTCCACCGCGCGCTGGGCCCTTCTGATTGGTATCTGGGCGGCTATCTTCACGTCGATCCTTGGGCCGTGGCACGGTGTTTCCTTTCTCTTCGCCGATTTCGTCCGCATCATCCGGGACGCAAAACGGAAAGAAGTCAGCTCGCACGAGTCGATCACCGAACAGGATCCCTACTTCCGGATCTACCTGGCCTGGATGACCTTCCCGCCGATGTTGCTCCTGCTGATCGACAGGCCGCTGGCCATTGTCCTCGCCTACGGGATCATGGGCGCAATCTTCATGCCGCTGCTCTCCATCGGGCTGCTCTATCTGCTCAATTCCAAGCGGGTCGACCCCGAGTACCGGAGTGGGAAAATCAACAACACCCTCCTGGTCCTGATCGTCCTGCTGTTCGTGTATCTGGGCGGATCCGAACTGTACTCGACGGTCGTCGGGTAAGCACCGCGCCGGTACTGGAGGCGAGGGCGAGGCACGCGCCCTGACGGGGGCCCGAGAAGCCCATCGAGAAAGGATCGGCACCGGAGATGCTCGGTGCCGATCCTTTCTTCATTGTGCCGGACTCAATGGCCGGACGAGCCGCCCGATTCCAGGAACGGACGGACGAGCTTTAGGAGGGGACCGGGGGGATGAAGTGTCCGCCCGTGGTCCCTGCCCGGCAACAGGTGGAACTGCGCCTCCGGCATCAAGGACGCAGCCCGCTGCGAATCCTCGCAGCGCAACCGGTCCTCCGATCCGGCCAGGAGCAGTGAACGCGTGGTGAGTGTTGCCAGAAGGGATTCGGGGAGGCCCGGTTCCGTCTCGCTGCTCCGGAAGTAGGCGCGGAGCGCGAGTGCATCATTCGCGAGGAAAGCAGCGGCAGTCTGGGGGTCGATGTCGTGGCCGTTGGCATCACCCCATCGGGATACGAATTCCGGCATGCCTCCAGTGGTCAACGCGGCGTCATAACCAGGGAAGAACAGCGACTCTATCTGGCCGGCCGGTGACGAATACGTTCCGCCGGCGGAGATGAAGGACAGCATCCGGTCGGGTTGGTTGGCGAGCAAGGAAAAGCCGACCCGGGCACCGAAGGAGTAACCGAAATAATGCGCAGCCTCAATTCCTTCAGCATCCAGAACGGCAAGGACGTCGCCCGTGACGAGGCCCATGCCGTAACTTGACTCATCTTGCGGTTTATCGCTCCGTCCATGGCCGCGCAGGTCGAGTGAGACCACCTGGTACTGATCCTTGAGGGCCTTGACATAACCGAGCCCACGCCAGATCGCGCGTGAAAGTCCCGACCCATGGACCAGGACGATCGGCGGTCCCTCTCCGGTCTTTTCGTAGGAGATCCGCACTCCGTCCGTGTCGTTCACAGCATCCATGTGTGGCCGCCTTCCTTTCCGGGGACGATCTGGTACTTCTGGTCGGGGCGCTGATGCGAGTACGGCTTGCAACATAGCCCTGGTACGACAGCCTGCCCTACCGGTGGAGTGCGCCCCAACGGTTTCGGCGATGATGGCGAGGTGCGGGGACGGGGAGCAACCAGTTGCCCCGGACGTGAACGGCGGCGTGTCCCCGCCAACACGCCGCCATCGTGCTACGGGTGAGACCCCTGTTCACCGGGCTCCCATCGCCGCCAGCCCGGCGCGCAAAAGGAGACACGCGGAATGAACGTCCCGGTCGGCGTAAGCTTGAATCAAGCGGACAAGTTTTGACCACTCCAGGTAATGCCCGCAAGGAGGCTGAATTGGTACAACGTATGGCGGACCCTTCATATCAGGCCCAGCAATGGGAGCGGCGCTACGACCCGAACATCGAAGACGTGAACCGGCTCTGCGACACCCTAGCCGAAATGAAACCGGATTTCGGTGTCCCCTACATTGATCCAGCCCACGACGTGGACACCTGCAAGATCGTCAGCCTCTTTTCAAGCCCGGGAGCAGAATTGCCCTCGGGCTTTGTTTCGTTCGAAAACGATGACCCCAGCGCCATCCGTGCTGCGAGCATCTATGATGCCGTCGGGATTCTTCCCGAGCAGGTCATGCCATGGAACGCCTACCCCTGGTACCTTCCCGAGGGCAAGGAACGCGCGCTTTCCATGGACCAGATCGCCGACGGCGTGAAGCCGTTGCTCAGCTTCCTGCAGCAGGTGCCGCGGGCCTCCGCCCTGGTTGCCCATGGTGCCGATGCCCATAAAGCAGCCCGCCGTCTCATGAAGCTCGAGAACCGCGCCATCCAGAAGCGGGGCTTCAAGATCTACGAAGTCCGCTCCACCGGCGAGCGCGCCTTCAAGGGCACCCCCGCCAACCAGGAACTCTGGCTGAGCGAAATCCACGCCGCCTACCGTGACGCCATGGGCAGGGCCGGAATCCGGTCCCGCCAGACCATCTAGGCCGTCGCCGGAGCGGGCTGGTCCATGGACTGGCCCGCGCGTCTGCGATAGCCGCGGTACATCGTAGGAGTCGACTCCGGTGCAGGGTGCCGCGCGCAGCCTAACGCGCGCCGGGTGAAAGGACCGCCACGAGGAAATTGCTGTCCTCAGTCCAGGGCCGCAGGTCCCAGGTGGAGAACGTGGCGTCCACGGTGAAGCCGGCCTGCGTCGCGTCTTCGAAGAAGCTGTCCCAGGCGTAGCCGCGTTCGCTGCCGAATCCGATCACTGCACGGCCCGAGGATGCCAGGTGCTCACGGAACCGTAGGAGAACGGTGCCGGCCGTGCCCGGTGCAAGGAACGCCATCACGTTGCCCGCGCAGACGACGACGTCGAACGGCCGGGCGAGGCCCTCACCGAGGAGATCGAGTTGTGCGAGGTCGCGGACATGCCAGGTAGCCGTGGGGTGATCCCGGATTGCCGCGGCGATGAGCTCACGGTCGAGGTCCACCCCGACGACGTCGTGTCCCCTGCCTGCCAGTTCGCCGCCGACGCGGCCGGGACCGCAGCCTGCGTCGAGGATTCGGCTGGTCCGGCCCGCCATCGCGTCGATCAGGCGGGCCTCTCCGTGCAGGTCGGCGCCGCCGGACCGGAGCTCCTCGAAGCGTTCGATATAACGGGTCGAGTGTCCAGGATTCTCGCGGACGTGGATCTCCCACAGGGTTTCTTTACGCACGCAGCAAGGCTACCGGACCTGCCGTTCACACCCCCAGCCGGTAGCCGCGCTTGATGACCGTCTCCACGAGGGTGGGGTCGGGAAGGGATTTGCGGAGCCGGTTGACGCTCATTTCCAGGGCATGGTCCGCCCCGCCGGTGGCGAGTATCCCGGCCAGGGCGGTCCGCCCGACGACGGCGCCTCCGGCGGTGAGCAGCGTCTTCAGCAGGAGAAGCTGAGCGGGGGCGAGGGCGATCCGAACGTCGCCGACGATGACGGCGCGGCCCCGGATCTCCACCAGCCCGGACCGGGTCTGCAGTTGTTTCACCTGGTGCTCGGCCAAGTGCTCGCACACCATCCGGATCAGGGCACCCATACGGAACCGTTCGGGTACCAGCGGTTCGATTCCCGCATCGAGCAATGGCTGGGCAGTGACGGGTCCCACTGCCGCCGCCACCAGGCCGTTCCGAAAGCGGTTCGTCAGCGCTTCCAGCAAACCCAGTTCCGCTGCGGTGCTGAAGAGGGCGTCCACGGCCGGCGCGCTGGTGAACGTGACGCAGTCCAGTTGGCCGGCGCAGGCTGCCTCGATGAGCCGGGGCAACCTGTCCGCTCCTTCGGCTTTGATCCACCGGTACGGGGTCACGGTCAGGATCCGGGCGCCGGCTGCCCTCAGTCGCTCAAGCTGATGGACATCGGCGTAGCCATGCAACTGGACGCCGATGGTGAGCCCCGTCAGATCGAGTTGCAGGAGCATGTCCACCAGGGTCGCGGTGGTCTCGTCGTGGCTGATCCCTGCATCGCTGAGGCCGGCAGCGCGCACCGCCCCCCGCGCTTTCGGCCCGCGAACGTAGATCTCGCCGGCATCGAGGATCTCGAGGAGGGAATCCCCGAGGCCGGCGGCATCTGCGGCTTCGAACCAACGCCTCATGCCGTAGGCAGTCGTAATCACGAAGAGGTCCGGTTGAGCGGAGAGCATTGCGCGGGTGTCGGCGAGCAGGGTCACGTCTTCGGCGATCGGCGCGATCTTCAGGGCAGGCGCATGGAGCACCTGGGCCCCGCGGCGTTCAAGCGCCTCGATGAGGTCAGCCGACCGGCGGTCCGAGGTCACGCCGATGCGGAACCCCTCCAACTGCTTGTGGGGCGCCCGGTCACTGGCTGGACCACTTTCGGTACTGGCCGGATCACTTACGGTACTGCCTGGATCACTCACGGTACTGCCAGCTGCTGCGGAAGGGCGGCCAGTTGTGCTGCCCCTGCAAGGTCCAGCCCCACCCGCACCACCTCACCGATGACGAGAACAGCGGGAGACTGGCAGCGTGCAGACCCGGCAGCGGTCACGATTGTGGCCAGCGTTCCGGTGGTGGTCCGCTGCGATGGACTGTAACCCCGCTCGACGACGGCGACCGGCATGTCCTGCCGCATCCCTGCCCTCGTCAGACCGGCTGCGAGTTGGGGGAGCGTCCCGACGCCCATGAGCACCACGATCGTTCCGCCCAGCCCGGTCAGGTGGAGGTGTTCGTCATCAGTCAGGGGTGCATGGCCGGATACCACAGTGAAAAGGTGGCTCACTTCCCGGTGTGTGACGGGTATGCCGGCTGCGGCTGGAACGGCGATCGCGGAGCTGATACCGGCAATCACACGGCACGGCACCCCTGCTTCCACGCAGGCTGCCAGTTCCTCGCTTCCCCGACCGAAAACGAAGGGATCACCACCCTTCAGGCGGACGACGTGCCGTCCAGCCAGAGCCAGGGCGATCAGCAGGGCCTCGATCTCCCGTTGGGGAATCGGGTGGTGCCCTGGCTGTTTTCCGACGTCGACCAGTTCCGCGGCAGGGGCGAGTTCCGGAAGGTCCGCGGTCGGCGCGAGCCGGTCGAAGAGGACGACGTCGGCTTCTTTCAGCGCCGCGGCCGCGTGCAGGGTCAGTAGACCGGTGGCGCCGGGTCCGCCGCCCACCAGGGTCACGCTGCCATTGGGGAGAGCGGCTTCCTCGTGCGTGAGCGGAATTCTGCGGAGACGGCTCAGTTGTTCCACCTGCGCCCAGCCCGGCTGGCCGTCGTCGACGACCGCTACCAGCTGGACGTCGTCGAGCATTGACGGATTGAAGTCCCCGGGACGTTCCAGGCGCCGCACAGTTGCCCGGGCTGCCTGGTAGCGGCGTACTGCACGGCGCGAGGCGGCCTCGCCTCCGGTGATGAGCACGGTGCGTCCGGCAAGATCGATGCGCAGCTCCACGGTCATGCCTCCACCGACGCTGTAGCTTCGCGCAGCGGGATCGTCGACCCCAGCAGCACCGGGACGGGAGCACGGCGGCTCTCCTCGATTTCAGCCTCGGTGGCAGGTCGGCGCTGGCCGCGTTCCTCGACGAGGACGATCGACTGATCGGCAGCATCAGGGGCATTGACGAAGGAACGGAAGCGCCGCAACCGTTCCGGGTCCTTCAGCGTTGCCGCCCATTCGTCTTCGTAGTGGTCGACGTGGCGGGCCATTGCCGCCTCGAGGTCGGCCCCGATTCCCAGCGAATCCTCCACCACCACGCTCCGGACGTGATCGATGCCGTTGTCCAGTTCCTCCATCCACCGGGCGGTGCGCTGCAGGCGATCCGCGGTGCGGATGTAATACATGAGGTACCGGTCGACGTACCGAATGAGCGTCTCGTCGTCGAGGTCCTTGGCCAGCAGTTGGGCGTGCGCGGGCTGGAATCCACCATTGCCTCCGACGTAGAGGTTCCAGCCCTGATCCGTGGCAATCACCCCGACGTCCTTGCCGCGTGCCTCCGCACATTCCCGTGCGCAGCCGGAGACGCCCATCTTGAACTTGTGCGGTGCGCGTAGCCCCCGATAACGCAGTTCAAGATTTATGGCCATGGACACGGAATCCTGGACGCCGAAGCGACACCAGGTGGACCCGACGCAGGACTTCACGTTGCGCAGCGCTTTTCCGTACGCCTGGCCCGATTCGAAGCCGGCTTCCACAAGGATTTTCCAGATCTCGGGCAGCTGCTCAAGGCGCGCTCCGAACATGTCGATGCGCAGGGCCCCGGTCAGTTTCACGTAAAGGCCGAAGTCCTCGGCGACGCGGGCGATGACTGCCAGCTTCTGTGGGGTGATCTCGCCGCCGGGAATCCGGGGCACCACCGAATATGTCCCGTTCCGCTGCATGTTCGCCAGTGCACGGTCATTGGTGTCCTGAAGTGTTCCGCGCCCGCCGTCCAGCACATACTCCGCGCGCTGGCTGGCGAGGATCGAGCCGATCACCGGTTTGCAGATGTCACAGCCATGGCCGGCCTTCGCCGTCTCGTCCACTCCGAAGCGGGCGAGGATCTCGGTAAAGGACGCCAGATCGAGGGCCTGGATGGCTTCGAACAGTTCGGGGCGTGACATCGCGAAGTGTTCACACAGGCCCTTGGAGATTGCCATTCCGGTTTTGGTGAGTTCACCGTTCAGCAGTTTCTTGAGCATCGGCACGCAGGAGCCGCATTGGGTTCCGGCCCGGGTGCAGCCCTTGAGCGCACCCATCTCCAGTGCGGGCTCGATGCTTGATCCGTCGGGCGCAGTGCCGTGGACGGCCGAGCGGCACGCTCCGGCGGTGACGTTGTTGCAGGAACACAGGATGGCGTCGTCCGGCAGTTCGGTCTCCGGGGCAACGCCGGTCGTGGAGGACAGGTAGGCGCCGGGTTCGGCCGGCAGTTCGCGGCCGAGCATGGGGCGCAGGGCGGTGTACGGGGAGGCATCTCCTACGAAGATCCCGCCCAGCAGGGTCTTGGCGTCGTCGGTGACCACGAGTTTCTGGTAGAGCCCGCGCGCAGGATCTGCGTACACGATCTCCAGGCTCGTCCCGGTTCTGGCGAAAGCATCACCGAAGCTTGCAACCTCCACTCCTGACAGCTTGAGTTTGGTCGCCGTATCGAAGCCGGGGAACGTCGAGGTACCGCCCCGGATGCGGTCGGCACACACCTCAGCCATCAGGTTGGCCGGTGCCACCAGGCCCATGCAGGTGCCCCCGAAATCCGCTACCTCACCGATGGCCCAGACTCCGGGAGCCGATGTCGCGCAGGTTCCGTCAATGCGGATACCGCCGCGGGTGCCCAGTTCCAGGCCCGCCGCTCGTCCCAGTTCATCGCGGGGCGTGATGCCGACAGCCATCACCACGAGGTCGGCCGGGAGAACCTTGCCGTCGGCCATTCCCACTCCGGTCACACGGCCGGTGCTGTCGGTTTCGATACTGCTGGGGTACACCCCGCAGTGGACCGCCACGCCCCGAGCGGTGATCAGGCGCCTCAGTGCTTGCCCCGCGCCTTCATCGAGTTGTGCGTTCATCAGCCAGTTGGAGCCGTTGATGACGGCCGACGAGGCACCGAGCTGCTGAAGCCCTCCGGCCGCTTCCAGTCCCAGCAGTCCGCCACCGATGACGACCGCTCTGACCGGCTGTTCCAGGACGGGTTCCAGCGTGGCAACGGCGGAGGCCATGCGCCGCACATCCTCAAGCGTGCGGTACACCAGGGCGTGCTCAGCTCCCGGAATGGCTGCGCGTGCGGCATCCGATCCCGTGGCGAGAACGAGTTCATCGTAGTCATAGCGTGTTCCGGAGAGTCCGGTGACCTGCTGTGACTCAAGGTCGAGTGCCGTAGCCGGTTCTCCCGTCAGCAGATGGATGGCGGGTTCACGCCACATCAGGGGTTCACCGAGGGAAAGGTCGACGTCCTCGACCAGCGCCCGGCTAAGCGCCACCCGGTCATAGGGCACGGAGGGCTCTTCGGCAAGGACGGTGATGTGCAGACCATCCATTCCGCCGCGCCACAAGGTCTCCACGAAGCGATGGGCCGCCGGTCCGCCGCCGACCACCACGATCCGGCGAAGAGGGCCCTTCCCGGACTCAGCGCTGAAGGGTTGAACGTTGACCATTGGTACACCTCTCCCGCCGGAAAGTTGTCCCCGGCCTAAGCACCCAGCCTAGGAACCGACGGTTTCCCTCACGTGTCCCGAATGTATCGCCACGTTAACTTTGGCCTCACGGGACAACGGGAGGGCCGGTGAGACCGAAGTTACCGCGGGGCAACAACACAGTCCTTCGGCCGAAATCAGGGACGCCTAGATTTCTGGGATACCCACATGGACCGTAGCAGCGCCAAGAGGAAGGGCCACCATGACTGAACTCGTCCTGGACAAGGTTGAGAACGCAGATTCGGACGGGGCGCAGACTACCGCGAGAACAGGCGCTCCGGCCCTGTGGCAGCACGTCTGCCCTTTGGCGGACCTGGAGGAATCGTGGGGAGAGGCAGCACTCATCGGAGACGAACAGATTGCACTCTTCAAACTGCCCGGCGGAAAAGTTCATGCAGTGAGCAACCGGGACCCTCGAACATCCGCGCAGGTGATGGCCCGGGGGATCGTGGGTTCCACAGGCCTCCGCCCGACCATCGCTTCACCTCTTCACAAGGAGATCTACGACCTCGAGACCGGGGAATGCCAGCTCGGCGGTGCCGGCCTGACCATCTATCCGACGCGTATCGTCGATGGAATCGTGGAAATCGCAGCAGCAGCATAACCAGCGAGTGGACGTTTCATCCCGCAGCGATGTTCTATGGGCAGCATGACAGAAACAGCAATCCTTATTGCCTGTGCCCATGGAACCGACAATGCGGCGGGCCGCCGCGAGATCGACAGACTCCGCGAGGAGATTGCCGGACTTCGCCCCGGAATCGATGTCCGGGAAGCATATGTCGATGTACAGCAGCCGGAGCTTCCGGACGTCATCGCTTCCCTGCCTGAGGGTGTTCCCGCGATCATCGTTCCCCTGCTGCTCTCGGTCGGTTATCACGTCAAGGTGGATATCGCCCGCGCCGCCCAAGGCCGGTCCAATACGTTTGCCGCCCTACCCTTGGGCCCGGATCCCCGCCTGGCAGGGCTTTTGGCGGGCCGGCTCTTGGAGGCGGGCGTTCGGGATCCCGAAGCGGTGGTGCTCGCCGCCGCGGGCTCGTCCGATGCCTGTGCCAGTGTTGACGTGGGTCATCTGGTCCGGGACCTGCAGGCCCTGCGGGCCGGTCCGGTCCGACCGGGGTTCGGATCAAAAGCCCGGCCCTCGGTTCCGGAGGCCACGCGTGCCTTGCGGGCAGCCAGCCATGCCGGCCGTGTCGCCGTGGCTTCCTACCTTCTGGCACCTGGATACTTCCACGACCAGCTGTCGCTTTCCGGTGCAGACGTGGTGAGTGCGCCCCTCCTGCCACACCCCGTGGTCGCCGAGGTGGCATTGGAACGTTACGACGCCGTGGCCCTTCGCCTTCAGCAACCGGTCCCGCCGACGCCGCGAAACTGCGACCGCCCTTGCCGCGCAGCAGTGGAAACGTGCGTGCGGGCCTACTGACCGGGCAGGCTGTTTTGTCAGTGGCATTGGCTAGCCTCAAGGGGTAAGGACGTACCATTCCGGGAAGGTTGCATGCTTCAGGCCAACAAGCTGCTGCAGATCAGTCGTATCTATATCGAGCCGGCAGCCGCCGCACTGCCCCGCGGGCAGGAGATCCTCGCGCGCTGGCCCGAGGCCGACGTCGTCGAGGTGGCCAGTCACTGGCGCATCCCCGAGCTGAACGGCAACGAGGCCAACGTGCAGCGGTGGGTCCGCATCAAGACCGAAGCGTTGGTGGTGGGCGTCAAGAAAAGCCTGAGCGCGAAGCCCAACGGGCGGTCCGCGGACTTCATCGCGCCGTCGACGGCGAACGGCTGCGCCATGGCGTGTGCCTACTGCTATGTGCCCCGTCACAAGGGTTACAGCAACCCCATCACGGTGTTCGCGAATATCGATCAGATCAGCGGTTACCTGGAGCGGCACGTCGCACGGCAGGGCATGAAGCTCGAACCCAACCAGTGCGACGATTCCGCCTGGGTCTACGACATCGGCGAGAACAGTGACTGCTCGGTCGACGCCCTGGTCAGCGACAATGTACAGGACCTCGTGGAGCTGTACCGGGAACTGCCCACTGCGAAGCTGTCCTTCGCCACCAAGTACGTGAACCGCGAGCTGCTCACGTGGGATCCGCAGCGGCGAACGAGGATCCGCTTCTCGCTGATGCCGGAGAAGATCGCCAGAACCGTCGACGTCCGGACCTCCCCTGTCAGCGAGCGGATCGCCGCCATCAACGACTTCGTGGATGCCGGTTACGAGGTCCACGTCAACTTCTCACCCGTGATCATCACCCCCGGCTGGCTGCAGGAATGGAAGGAACTGTTCCTGCAGCTCGATGCGGCGCTGTCACCAGCAGCGAAGGAACAACTTGCTGCGGAGGTGATCTTCCTGACCCATAACCAGCAGCTTCACGAGGTGAACCTCGGCTGGCACCCTCAGGCCGAGGAGATCCTATGGCGTCCGGACCTGCAGGAGGTCAAGAAGTCCGGCAACGGATTCACCAACGTGCGGTACATTGCCTATGAGAAGCGGGGGTATCTCGACAAGCTCCTGGCCCTTGCCCAGGAAACTATTCCATACTGCCGCATCCGGTATGCCTTCTAAGGGGAGCCTCATGGCGTCTGAACCAGTCAGCCACTGGCCGGAACCCCCGGAGCTCCCGCGCCCGGTCATCATGGACCAGTTCTGGGCCGACGCCGTCTTCCTGCACTGGCGGATCCCGCCGTCGACGGCGGCGCGGTTCATGCCGCCGGGCACCGTTCCTGACGAGATCGACGGCTCGGCCTGGGTGGGGTTGATCGGTTTCCGCATGGACGGCGCCGGTGTGGGCAGGAGCCTGCCCGTTCCTTACTTCGGTTCGTTCGCCGAGATCAATGTGCGCCTCTACTCCCGGGAGGAGGACGGAACCAGGGGGGTGGTCTTCGTCACGCTCGATGCCTCCCGACTCGCCGTCGTGCTCGCCGCCCGGGCCGGCGGGATCCCCTATGTGTGGTCTCGGTGCCGTCCCCTCGCTGCAGGAGAGAGGCCGGCGTCGTACGGGTACGACGTCGCACGGTACCGCGGGCAGGCGTCCTCGCGCTTTGCCGTGGAGCCGGATCTGGCGGGCAAGGCCGACGACGCCGTGTCCCTCGAGCTGACGGCCCGCTTCGGCCTGCACAGCACGTTCGGCGGACGCACGCTGTACATTCCCAATACCCACACGCCGTGGCCCCTGCATCCGGCCATGGTGACCGAGCTCGACGACGGGCTCCTGCGCGCTGCGGGATTCTCGGTGGACGGGCCGCCTGACTCCGTGCTGTTCTCGCCGGGTGTCCAGACCCAGTTCGGAAAGCCGCGGGTGGTGCCCGGTCGAGCTCCTAGCGGATTCCGGAGGGCCGGATGCTGAGGGTCTCGATAGTTGATTCGGGGGTGGCGTCCACTGTGAGCCGGACAGCCTTCGCCACCTGCTCGGGGCGGATCCAGGCCTCCGGGGTGTAGTCCTTGCCCTCCCAGTCGTGCAGTTCCTGCTGCATGTCGGTGGCTACGCGGCCGGGATGGATTGAGCTGACGCGTACCCCGTGGCTGCGTTCCTCTTCGCGGAGGGCATCGGTCAGCGCACGGAGCGCGAATTTCGTGCCGCTGTAGATTGCGGATCCGGCACCCGAGCTGTAGCCGGAGCCGGAGTTGATGGCAATGACCTGCCCCCGCGCGGTTCGAAGGGCCGGGAGGAGCGTCCTGGTGAGCGAAGCGACGGCGAAGAGGTTGATCTCGAAGCTCTCCCGCCAGGCGTCCTCCGGAATCTCCGCCACCGTACCCATCCGCAGCACTCCTGCCGAGTGGATCAGCACGTCGAGGTGGCTGATGCCGGTACAGGCCTGTCCCATCTGGGCCGAATCGCGGAGTTCCGCTGCAAATGGTTCAGCTGAGGGGAAGTCTGCGGCGAGGCTTTCCAGCGCCTGGGCGTCCCTGCCGCCCAGCAGGAGATGGTGGGTCGAGGCGAGCTCCCGTGCGATGGCGAGTCCAATACCGCGGGAGGCTCCGGTGACCAGGGCAACAGGGAGTCTTGTCATGGGGAAATCCTAACAATTCGGCGTCACTCCCCGGACGCGCGGTCCTTTCCTCCGCAGTGCTCTTACCATGGATTTACCTATCCAGCAAATTTTGAGGTGGTGCGTCATGAGTTCTTCGCGCATGGCAGGGAAAATACCTGCCACACTCGCCACACTCGCACTCGTTGCGGGCCTTGGCATCACCGGAACCGCGCCAGCGTCCGCGGCGTGCGGGACCACGTGGGGGTCGCTTCCAAAGGCAAGTAGTTCGATTACCAGCGCGCCTATTACCAACGTGCGTACTGGGCGGCATGACTGTTTCGACAGAATGGTCATCGATTTTCGCGGGAAAGCCCCCAGTTACAGCATCAAGTACGTCTCCAGCGTGCACGGCATCGGTTCAGGGAACCATATTCCCCTCCGCGGGAACGCCGATCTGCGATTGATTATGGATGCTCCGGCGTATAACGAATGGGGACAGGCTACCTATCACATCGCAAACCAGAACGAGCTGTCGAACGTCGACGGCTTCCTGACCTTCCGGCAGCTTGCCTGGGGCGGTAGCCACGAAGCGCAGACACTCATCGGACTGGGCGTCCGTGCCCGGCTCCCGTTCCGGGCGTTCGTGCTCGACGGCCCAGGAGGAGGGTCGCGTCTGGTCATCGACGTCGCCCACTACTGGACGTGATGAAAGCCCTGACCGGGTCGGGATAAAGCGGACAAACCCGGCCCGGTCAGGGCCTCACTTTGGCACTGTACAACCCCGGTCGAATAACGTCCATGCCGGAGGTCGCTGAAGCGCTTGATCCAGCTCTGCGGCGGGTTTCGGTTCAGCGTCCCCCTCCGGTGGAGGCGACCCGGGTAGGGAGAGGTGCACCCGGTATAGTGAGGGCGGCCCTGTCGTCGAAAACTCCCTGCCGCTCCCACCCGGTGAATGAGGAACCGCAGGGTCCACTGGGCGTCGGGGCCATCAGATGCCTCGTCGAGGCCTCGCGGCACCACCGCTCCATCTACCGGAAGTCGCAGATCAATGAACATCACGAACGTGCGCAGCTCCATCCAGGTACAGGCTGACAACGCACTTCAGCTCGAGGAACGTCTGAACGCCGCCCTCGAGGACCTCCAGCATGTGGCCACCGGCACCTGCTCCCAGGGAATCCTGATCGACCGGGTCCAGCCGGGCCACTATACGGTCTCACTCAGTTCCGAGGTTCCCTATGGGTTCACGCACGAGCGCAGCTACTAGCACCAGCCAGGAACCCAGGTACGCAGAAAGGCTCCTCCCGTCCGGGAGGAGCCTTTCCGTGCGTATCGGGCCATCAACTATCAGTCCATGGTGAAGATGCGCCGCACCACGCGCCCGTCCGCGAGCGCGTCCAGGCTCTCGTTGAGGTCGGTAAGGGGCCGCGTGTCGGTGTGGAGGAGTTCCACCGGCAGGCTTCCTGAACGCCACAGGTCGAGGTAGGCCGGAATGTCCCGGGAGGGCACTGCATCTCCCATGTAGGATCCCAGGAGCCGCTTGCCCGTCCCCGCGAACTGCAGGGCCTGCACAGTAAGCTCCTGTTCGGGATGCGGCAACCCCACGGACACCAGGGCGCCGCCGCGTGCCAGCAGGGCGAGTCCGGCCTCCATGACGCGGGCGCTGCCCACCGCTTCAATAACGACGTCGGCGCCCTCCCCGCTCCCGGTGAGGCCCGCGAGGAGCCCCGCTGCTTCATCGGGGGAGCCGGCCGCGTGCGCACCGCACCGCCGCCCGAGGTCCTGCTTGGCAGCGAGCGGATCGATGGCCACCACCGTGGTGTCACGAACCTGTGCTGCGGCCATGACGGACATGAGCCCGACGGCTCCCAGCCCGAATACCACCACGGACTGCCCCGGCTTCACCTGGGCCGTATTGAGGACAGCGCCAATACCGGTCAGGGCCGCGCACCCGAACATCGCGGCGATGTCGAACGGTACGTCGTCGTCGATCACCACCGCCGACTCCCGTGCCACGACGGCGTACTCGGAGAAGGCGGAAACGCCCAGGTGATGATTGATCCGAACCCCGTCCTCCGAGCGCAGGAGGGCGTCGCCGTGCAGCAGGTTCCCGCTTCCGTTCGCTTCCGCTCCGCGGTAGCACAGCGCGGGACGCCCGGCACTGCACGCCCTGCAGTCCCCACATGACGGCACGAACACGAGCACCACGTGGTCCCCGGAAGCCACATCGCTGATATCCGGTCCTACCTCCTCAACCACTCCTGTCGCTTCATGGCCCAGCGCCATCGGGAGGGGCCGCACGCGGGAGCCGTCGATCACCGAGAGGTCGGAGTGACATAGGCTGGCGCGCTCGATCCGGACGAGGAGCTCCCCGGCCCGTGGACGGGGGATGGGAACGTTCTCGATCCGCAGGGGGTTGCTTTCCGTATAGGGACGGCTTGATCCGGCGGTGTGGAGCACGGCGCTGCGCATGGTCGATCTCATGGAGTGTCCCCTGTTCGAAGTGAAGGTCCTGCGCCAGTTTAGGCCGGACGCACTAGCGTTAGGGATAGAAGCCCACCGGAGTACCAAGGAGACCGCAGGATGGAAGTACCCTTTTACGTCTGGACACTCACGATCGTGGGCATCGTAGGATTGCTGCTGTTCGACTTCTTCTTCCACGTCCGGAAGGCACACACGCCCACCCTGCGCGAGTCGGCGATCTGGTCCTCCATCTACGTCGGCCTCGCCCTCGTATTCGGTGTGGGAGTCCTGATCTTCGGGGGCCCCACCATGGGCACCGAGTACTTTGCCGGCTATGTCACCGAGAAGGCATTGTCGGTGGACAACCTCTTCGTGTTCCTCATCATCATGTCCACCTTCAAGGTGCCCCGCGCGGATCAGCAGAAAGTGCTCCTGTTCGGGATCGTCTTCTCCCTGATAGCGCGGACCGCCTTCATCTTCCTCGGCGCCGCGCTCATCAACAGCTTCGCGTGGATCTTCTACATCTTCGGACTGATCCTGCTGATAACGGCGGGCAACCTGCTGAAGCCTCATGCGCACAGCGACGACGGCCAAACCCTCATGGTCCGCCTCGCGAAGCGCTTCCTTCCCGCCTCGGAGCACTACGACGGCGACAAACTGTTCACCGTCGAGAACGGCAAGCGGGTTCTCACCCCGATGCTGCTGGTCATGGTGGCCATCGGCGGAACCGACATCCTCTTCGCCCTCGATTCGATTCCTGCCATCTTCGGACTCACCCAGAACGTCTTCATCGTCTTCACCGCGACCGCGTTCTCGCTGATGGGCCTGCGCCAGCTGTTCTTCCTCATCGACGGACTGCTCGACCGCCTGATCTACCTTTCGTACGGGCTGGCCGTAATCCTCGGCTTCATCGGTGTGAAGCTGATCCTCCACGCCCTGCATGAGAACAACCTGCCCTTCATCAACGACGGTGAACCGGTGCCCGTCGTCGAGATCAGCACAGGACTCTCGCTCAGCGTGATCCTCGGGGTCCTGGTGGTCACGGTCCTCGCGTCCGTCTTCAGCCCGAAGGGCAAGGCGAAGAACGCCGTCTCGGGTGCGAAGCGCCATGCGGAGGAATACCTGGACCTCAACTACGAAACGGACATTGCAGAGCGCGACAAGATCTTCGAGAAGATGTGCGCCGAGGAAGCCGAGCTGAAGAAGCTTCCCGAGAAGTACAAGCGCCTGATCCGGAACGAGACCGAGTTCATGGATCTCATCCGGCAAGCTCATCATGAGCACGATCGCGCCCTCGAACGTGAACCGGGCCGCTAGCATTCGATGAGAAGCATGACCACACCGGCCCGGCATGGCGGCGGAAGCCATCGCTAGGCAAGGAAGCGTCTCGCGCGCCGCGGTTCTTGTCACTGCACTGACAGCGATCTCCACCCTGTTCGGCTTCCTCCGCGACGTCGTGATCGCTGCCGTGTACGGCGCTGGGGCCAGCCTTGATGCCTACCTCGTGGCGCAGGGGCTCATGAACATCGTGCTCGGGCTGATCGCCTATGCCATGGCCCGCTCGGTAATTCCTGTCACGGCGCGTGAAGCGGCAGCCGAACCGGACGGATGCAAGGGGCATTCGGGTTTCGATGTGGCGCTCACCGTCACCATGGTGGTCCTCGGGCTCGGCGCGATAGTGATGGGGATCTTCGCCGGCCCCGTGACGTCCCTGATCGCCCCCGGCTTCGAGGGAGCCCAATTCGAATTGACCCAGCAGTTGACGCGCATCGTCCTCGTCGCCACGGTGCTCATCGCGGGCACCGACCTGCTGGCTGCGGTGGCGCAGGCTCACGGACGGGTGGTGTGGTCATCCCTGCAGGGAGTGCCCTTCAACATCATCATGATCGGTGCTGCGGGGGTCTTCGGACCCCGGTACGGAATCTCCGCGCTCGCCGTGGGTTTCGTCGTCGGGTCAGGAGCACGGCTTCTGCTCCAACTCCCACCGTTGCGTGCACTGGGAACCCGGGTACGGCCGAGCTTGGCTCTCCGGGACCCGGGTTTCCGCGAGATCGCGCGCCTGGTGCCGCCGCTGCTGGTCGGCAGTGCCATCGGGAACATCAACACCCTGGTGGACCGGGCCGTCGGATCCACGCTCGAGGAGGGTGCGATCACCGCACTGTCCTACGGCTGGCGGCTGGTCAACCTGCCGGAAACCCTGCTCATCGCCTCACTCCTGGTGCCGCTGTATCCGGCCCTCAGTGCGGCGTCAAAAGACCCCACCGAAGTGCGGCGGTTGGTGGGCCGCGGCCTCGCCGTGACGGTGACTGTCCTCGCTCCGCTGTGCCTGATCCTCGCCCTGGCGGCTGCTCCCCTTGTTGAACTGGCCTATGGGAGGGGGGCTTTCGACGCCGAGGACGCCGCAGCCACCGCCACCGCCGTGGTCTGGTACGCCCCCGCGCTCATCGCGCTCGGGTGCCGCCAGGTGGTGGTGAGCGCGTCCTACGCCGTGGGTGACTCGAAGGCGCCGGTGATCGTCGCGGTGGTGGCAATGCTGGTGAACGTGGTGGGCGACATCCTGTTGGCCCCGGTCCTCGGGATTGCGGGGATCGCCCTCGCTACGAGCGCGTCACTGCTGGGGGCGGCGCTTCTGAACGGCTGGCTGCTGCACCGCCGTCATGGAGGGCTCGACGCCGGTGCCGCAGCAGCGCTGGTCGGGCGAGCGGCGCTGCTGGCCGTCGTCGCCGGAGGAGCCGGCCTCGTCGTCGCCCAACTGCTGGACGGCCGGCACCCCGCTGTCCTGGCCGGTGCCATCGGGGCAGTCGTGGGGGGACTGTATGTGCTCGGGCTCATGGTCCTGCGCGCACCGGAGCGCCACGTTCCCTTCGACATGCTGCGGGCGGCGCGACGCAGATAGTTCCCAGCGGTACGCCCCGGGAGCAGGAGTCACTTCCCGCGCGCGAAGCGTCCCATCGCCAGGTTCAGCGTGGGGCCGACGTCCCGGGGATCCCAGATGCTGTGCTGGGCCCTCCGGGACCACGCCAGAGTACTCACGACGTCGGCGACCAGGCCCCCGCGGCGCTCCACGGACGCGCGGCGCAGGTCCCCGGCCAGCCAGACGTACCGCACCCCGGGCCGAGCGTCATCGAGGGATGCCACCGACTCGCCGAGTAGGAGCCGGCCCCACATGTCCGTCAGTCCCGGCCGTGCGGCGTTAGCCAGTGCCATGGAGCCGAAGAACCGGCCGTTGAGGTCGATCAGGTAAGGCACGCCGTCGTCGCCGGTCAGGAATTGGAGCTCGACCAGTCCGTGCCACCCCAGCTCGGACAGGAGCGCCTCGACCTTGCGCGCGAGCTCCTCATCGACCGGAATGGTCTCTGCGCGGGCGGACGCGCCGTTGGGGGTGGGCCACAGCCTCGTGGACAGCTGCTGGGTCCTTCCGCTGAGGTGCCCCCCGTGGAAAACGCCGATCAGGGCGCCGAGGCCGCCACGGATGACCTGCTGGAGCACCGGCTGGGCCCCCGCCTGACGGATGCGCTTGATCTGGGGCAGAGCAGCAGTGATATCAGGGAAGAGCTTGGCCTCGATGCGGTGCGGCCGCGTCTGTCCGGGCGACCAGTGTTCGCGGCACTTGACCACCACCGGACCCCGCCAATCCTGCACCGACTGGTCGGTCGCCAGCTCGGTGGAGGGGGCCGCGAGCCCCACCCTCGCCGCATACTGCGACAGCTGCACCTTGTCCAATGCGGCTTCCACTACACCGGCATCGGGATGGGCCACAAGCGTCGGTATCTCGGAGCGATACTCGGCAAGGGCGGCCATCCAGTCGTCGCCGCCGCCGAAAACGATGTCGTAGGCGCCGGCTTCCACTGCCTGGCGGACGCCCTCGATGAACGCGGACCCGTTGTGGCGCGGCCGGGGGACCAGGTGATGGGCGTCGCAGGCTCGCGAGGCGCCCAGCATCCCGCCGGAATCGGGCGTGCCGACGCCTACGAACCAGCCCGCCTGCCGGAGGGACCGGGCTGCCGCCAGCGCGCCGCGGTCGCGACCGGTGCCCACGATGAGTGCCCTCCGCTGCGCACGTCCAGCGGAGATGTCCCGCAACGCGGGGTGGGTTGCGGGCACCTCGTCATCGGTGTTTCTCAACTCGAACCTCAAAATAGTCTTGGTACTGCTTCTGGTGCACAGCATCAGCCGGCGATTGACGACGGGCCACCCCTGCCCAACCACAACGCTATCGGGAAAACATAAGAACTGCTCCCACAATCGGCTCAGGCGCGCCGATGCAGTCCACGGGGACGGAGGCCGAAGCGGGTGTATGACGTCGGGAAGCTTCTGTCCGCGGGCATCGACCCCGCGTCTGCGGCGGCTGCCTGTGGCTTCTAGTAGCCGGCGTCGCTTGAGCGACCGTGGGCTGTTCCTGTGAGGACGCCGATACCGACCAGCTGCGGTCCGGAGCAGCAACCCGTCCCGGTGCCCTCCTCCGGCACCTGATCGGTCGTCTCCCCGGCCGTGCCGCAGGAGTTGGAGGCGACGGGTGCGGGCGCATCACATGAGCCGCCGAGGTCCGTACTGCAGACCCCGGTTTCGGGCAGCTCGAGCTGCAGGCGGGACGCATCCGCGGAATCCCCCGCGATACTGGCGACCACGGAGCGGACCTGTTCGTAGCCGGTGGCGAGCAGGAACGTGGGGGCGCGCCCGTAGCTTTTCATCCCGACGAGGTAGAAATTCTTCTCCGGGTGGGCGAGCACATCGGCGCCGTGGGCGGGAACGGTTCCACAGGAATGGAACTCGGGATCGATCAATGGGCCCAGAGCGCGGGGGGCTTCGACGGCGGGATCGAGCTCGAGCCGCAGTTCACGCAGGATTCCGAGGTCGGGGCGGAAACCGGTTGCCGGGACGAGGGCGTCCACCTCGAAGGTCCGCTGCCCCGCGGCAGTGGATGCCGTGACTGCCAGGGCCGTCCCACTGACGTCCAGTGCAGTGATGGTGCAGGAGGTGATCAACTCGACGACGCCGTCGTCGACCAGTGCCCGGAGACGGCTACCGAGGGCACCCCGGGCAGGCAGTCCGTCGAGGGCCCCGCCCCCGTAGAGGCGGTCCGCGGACCCGGTTCCCCGGACCGCCCACACGATCGAGGTTTCGGGAGCGGCTTTGGCGACCTGGCCGAGGTTGATGAGCGTATTGGCGGCCGAGTGTCCTGCACCGACCACCAGAACCCGTTTGCCCGCAAACCTGGTGCGCTGCTCCCCGGTCACATCCGGCAGGGGTTCGGTGATTGAACTCGCCGCGGAGTCCTCGCCCAACGCTGGTAGGCCACCCTGACCCAACGGGTTGAGCTGGCTCCAGGTGCCGGAAGCATCGATGACGGCCTGCACCAGGTGGTCCCGGACGCCGTCAGGCCCTGTGACCCGGACCAGGAACGGTTGCTCGTCGCGGTCCTTCGTGCGGGTCTTGTCCATCCCGAGCCGGGTGACTGCCAGAACCCTCGTCTTGACGTGCAGCGCCTCGGCAATGGCCGGAACGGCTGCCAGGGGTTCGAGATAGTCCTCGACGAGTTCCCGCCCGTACGGCAGGGCGGTAGGGCGAGGCCCTGACCAGCCTGTGGGTTCCAGGAGCCGCCGGGCCGCGGGATCCACGTTGTACTGCCAGGGGGAGAAGAGGCGGATATGCGCCCACTGCCGGATAGCGGCACCCACCAGGGCGCCCTGTTCGAAGACCAGCGGAGTCAGCCCACGTTCCAGCAGGTGCACAGCTGCTGACAGTCCGATCGGGCCGGCTCCGATCACGGCTACGGGAAGTGCTGTTCTCTCACGCATGGGGCGTTCTCCTGAATGGGGGTGGTGACGGTACTGGGCAAGCCTCCGACCGCGGCAAGGCAACGTCGATTTGCAGGTGCCTACGGGTGGGCGGGAGCCCCGGCCGGTAGGAGTTCGGAGATCAGTTGCTGGATACGGGTCCTGATCTCGTCCCGGATCGGGCGGACGGAGTCGACGCCCTTGCCCGCGGGATCCTCGAGCACCCAGTCCTCGTAGCGTTTGCCGGGGAAGTAGGGACACTCATCCCCGCAGCCCATGGTGATGACTACATCGGATGCCTTCACGGCGTCGTCGGTCAGGATCTTCGGGGTTTCGGCGGTGATGTCGATCCCCTCCTCGGCCATCGCCTCGACGGCCGAAGGGTTGATCTGGTCAGCGGGCTGTGAACCTGCCGAACGTACTTCGATGCGGCCCTCGGAAAGGTGGCTCAGGAATCCGGCGGCCATCTGCGACCGGCCGGCATTGTGGACGCAGACGAACAGGACGGACGGTCTGCCGGCCTCGGCGGCGTCCGTTGGCATGGCGGCCGGAGTGCGGGATTCAGTCATGGTTATACCTTCGTGGTGGCAGGATCAGCGATCCCGGAATGGATGACGGTATCGGGGGCGGGAAAGTACCTGGTGCGGGCCCAGAGGGCGGCGTAGACCAGCGCAACGAGCACTGGCACTTCGATAAGGGGACCGACGACGCCGGCGAGGGCCTGGCCCGAGGTGACGCCGAAGGTGGCAATAGCGACGGCTATTGCGAGTTCGAAGTTGTTGCCCGCAGCAGTGAAGGCGAGGGTGGTGGTGCGGGCATACCCGAGGTTGAGGAGCCGCCCCAGGACCATGCCTGCGGCGAAGACAATGAGGAAGTAGGCCAGCAGCGGCAGTGCGATCCGGGCGACGTCGAACGGGTTCGAGGTGATCTCATCCCCTTGGAGCGCGAACAGCAGGGTGATGGTGAACAGCAGGCCATAAAGCGCCCAGGGCCCGATCTTCGGGAGAAAACGCTCCTCGTACCACTGGCGGCCCCTGGCTTTCTCACCCACAGTTCGGGTCAGATAGCCCGCGAGCAGAGGGATGCCGAGGAACACCAGGACGCTGGCGGTGATCGCCCAGAAGGAGAACTCGGCACTGGTGGTCGGCAGTCCGAGGAGGTTCGGCAGCCACTGCAGATACACCCAGCCGAGGGCTCCGAAGGCGAGGACCTGGAAGACGGAGTTGAGAAAGACCAGGACCGCTGCGGCTTCGCGGTCTCCGCAGGCGAGGTCGTTCCAGATCATCACCATGGCGATGCACCGAGCGAGGCCCACGATGATCAGCCCGGTGCGGTATTCGGGCAGGTCCGGCAGGAAGATCCAGGCCAGCGCGAACATCAGTGCCGGTGCGGCCAGCCAGTTCAGGACCAGCGAGCTGATCAGAAGCTTGCGGTCCTTCAGGACCGCCCCGGTTTCGTTGTACCGGACCTTCGCCAGGACCGGGTACATCATGATCAGCAACCCCACCGCGATGGGCAGGGACACATTGGCGACCTTCACCGAGTCCAGCGCTTCGGAGATGCCCGGAACGAAGCGGCCCAGAAGCAACCCGGTGACCATGGCGGCGATGATCCAGACCGGGAGGAACCGGTCGAGGGTCGAAAGCTTCCCCCGGACGGCGGCTTCGGGGCGTGGGCCGGATAGAGAGTCGGTACTCACCGTGCTCCTTTCTGCGGGGAAGGATCGCCCGCTGTCACATACATTGATCGATATCGATACGAGTATGGTGAAAAACATCGATGGTTGTCAATGTCAGTGCATAATGGTGGCATGACCACCATGTCCCAAGTTCGCCCTGAGGGGTCGGTTGCCCCTGCGCCCTGCTGCACGCCGTCGGGATCACCGGCAATGAGTGCTGCGCGGGCTCTGGAGCTCTCGAAGCAGTTCAAGGCGATAGCGGATCCGAACCGGTTGCGACTGGTCTCCCTGATCTCCTCCAGCGACGGAAGTGAAGCGTGCGTCTGCGACCTGACCGCGCCGCTCGGCCTGGGGCAGCCCACGGTGTCCCACCACCTGAAGATCCTGGTCGACGCCGGGATCCTGCACCGCGAGAAGCGCGGTGTGTGGGCATACTATTCCCTCGTGCCCGGGGCACTGAACACCCTTGCGGGAGTCCTCGGCGAATCGCGCTGACTCAGGAAGTGAGACCTGTATGAGCTACAAAGCCGCCAAGCCCGCTGTGCTGTTCGTGTGCGCAAAGAACGGGGGCAAGTCCCAGATGGCAGCGGGGCTCATGCGCAGCGCCGCAGGGGACTCCGTAACCGTCGCGTCTGCGGGAACGAATCCTCGTGCTGCCATCAACCAGCTCTCGGCCGAATCGCTGGCGGAGATCGGAGTGGACATCAGCGGCGAATTCCCGAAAGCTGTCACGGTGGAGGCCCAGCAAGCGGTCGACGTCGTCGTCATCCTCGGGGCTGAAGCCCAGCTCGATGAGATCGAAGGAACCCGGTACGAGCGGTGGGAGACCGACGAACCGAGCATCCGAGGCATCGAGGGGCTGGAGCGGATGCGACTGGTTCGCGACGACATCGACGAGCGCGTCAGGGTGCTCCTCGGTCAGTTCAGGGAACAGGCGGATTGAGCTGCTGGTGATCGTCGGCCAACACGTCTTTTCCTACCGGATCCGCACCGAACCGCTGTCGACCTCCCAGCGGGCATCCAGGCGGACATTGGCGAGGAGCCGTCGATCATGGGTGACCAGCAGCAGTGCGCCGGTGTAACTCTCGAGCGCATCCTCGAGCTGCTCGATTGCCGGCAGGTCGAGGTGGTTGGTCGGCTCGTCGAGCACCAGGAGATTCACCCCGCGCGCCTGCAGCAGTGCGAGTCCGGCCCGCGTGCGCTCGCCGGGGGAGAGCGATCCGACGACGGCGCCCACCTGGTCGGCCTTCAGTCCGAACTTCGCCAGCAGGGTCCTTACTTCGGCCTGCGCGAGGTTCGGGACTGCCGCCTCGAACGCATCCCCGAGCGGCAAGCCCTCCGCCAGCTGGCCGCGTGCCTGATCGATTTCGCCGACCGCCACGTTCGACCCGAGGGAGGCGGTGCCGACGTCCGGCTCCTGATGGCCCAGCAGCAGCCGGAGCAGCGTCGACTTTCCCGCGCCGTTGGGCCCGGTGATCCCGATCCGCTCACCGGCGTTGAGCTGGAGTGACACCGGGCCGAGGGTGAAACCGCCCTGCGTCACCGATGCGTTGTTGAGGGTGGCCACCACGGAACTCGAGCGCGGCGCGGAGCCGATGCTGAACTGCAGCTGCCACTCCTTGCGCGGTTCCTCGACCTCCTCCAGGCGGGCGATCCTCGACTCCATCTGGCGTACTTTCTGCGCCTGCTTCTCCGACGACTCCATGCTGGCCCTGCGCCGGATCTTGTCATTGTCGGGGCTCTTCTTCATTGCATTGCGGACGCCCTGGGAGCTCCACTCCCGCTGCGTGCGGGCCCGCCCGACCAGCTCCGACTTCTTGTCGGCGAACTCCTCGTACGCTTCGCGCGCATGGCGCTTCGACACAGCACGCTCCTCGAGGAAGGCGTCATAGCCGCCGTCATATACCGCGACCCTGTTCTGCGCCTGGTCGAGCTCCACCACGGTAGTGACGCAGCGGGCGAGGAACTCGCGGTCATGGGAGACGAGCACGGCGCCACCCCTCAGTCCCAGCATGAACTCCTCGAGCCGCGCCAGCCCGTCGAGGTCGAGGTCATTGGTCGGTTCGTCGAGCAGCACCATGTCGAACCGGCTCAGCAGCAGGGCAGCGAGCGCCACCCGCGCCAGCTGGCCACCCGAGAGTGCGGTGGTCGGCGTCGCGGGATCGATGGCCTCGGCCACGTCGGCCAGGACCGCGGGCATGCGTTCATCGAGGTCGGCGGCGCCGGAAGCCATCCAGTGATCGAGCGCCGCAGCGTAAGCGTCATCCGCCCCCGGCGTCCCGGAACCCAGGGCCTCCGCCGTCCGCTCCATGGTGACCGTCGCCGCCGTCGACCCTGTGCGGCGCCCAAGGTACTCGGCCACCGTTTCGCCACTGATCCGCTCGTGCTCCTGGGGGAGCCAGCCCACGAAGGCGTCGGTCGGACTGGTGCTGACCGACCCCGCGAACGGGGAGTCCATGCCGGCCAGCAGCTTCAGGAGTGTCGATTTGCCGGCGCCGTTCGGGCCGACCACGCCCACCACATCTCCCGGCGCAACCGTCAGGTTCAGGTTGGCGAAGAGGGTCCGGTGTCCGTAGCCGCCGGACAGTGCCTTGGCCACGAGGGTTGCAGTCATTGCTCCATTTTAGGCAGTGGAATGCCCGCGGCTGACCGAGCTGGAACCGTGCTCCGGTGGGCAATGCTGTTACACGGCGACACGCCAGATGCTGTATTCGTCCAGGTGGAGGATGGCACGATGGCCGGCCGTCGAATCACGGATCCATACAACTCCCAGCCCCGGAGCCGTTTCCTCGACGCGGCCGCGGTAGTGGACCTCGTCCTTTCGGCGCGCCTCTACGGTATCTCCCCTGCGAAGTGCCCGGAGATCGTCGATGCGGGTCGAGGTGGAAATCGTCAGGGACATGGGAACTCCTTGGGCGAGGGCAGGCGCCGGGCATTCCCGGGTGCCTCCATGGTGTCCGGAGATTGTTGCTGGATTATTTCCGGGGCGTTATGTCCTTATTGGGCGGTGGATCAGGTCCCAGGGGGTGGCGGCTGAGGAAGTCAGCCAAGGCAGCCGCAAGCGGTGCCGCATGGGTGATGGCGAGTGAATGATCTGCACCGGCAAGCACCATTTCTTCGGCTCGGGGTAACCAGCGCAGCAGAAGCTGCCGTACTTCCGCGAACCACGGTCCGCTGTCGCTGCCGCCGATGTACAGGACGGGTGGAGTAACCCGCCCGGCGTCGTCGGCTCCGAAACGCCAGCCGAGGAGGGCCGGGATGTCAGTTGTGAAAAATGTTTCGGCGTCGCGTTCTACATCAGTGGCATGGCCGGCACAGCGCTGCTCGAGGTCAGTTCGCCAGGCGGGTCCCATGAGACGGGTCAGAGTGCGCTGCTAAGCACAAGTATGCAGTCGATGAAGGCCACAGTGAAGCCGTTGCCGGGTCAGGTTTCAGGCAGCGGAAGGGTCCGCTTTGTTACCTCGGATTTACCCGGCACACTGCCTTCCGGGCAATAGTTGCCTAAGCTACTCAGATGACCGAACCCACAGTTCCGGATCCCGCGTACCTTCAGCAGATCGACTCCGAGACACGAAGACTGCTGGGCGCCGCCACAGTCCAGGAGTCGCCGTTCACCGGTGCGCCTGCGGACCTCGTGACGGAAGTCGAGCGGGCGATTGACGGACTATCCGGCGAACTGGACTCCGTGGTCCACACCCTGCACGCCCATCCTGAGACGGCGTTCCAGGAACACGCCAGCGCGGAACTCCTTCACCAAACCCTCACGAACCGAGGGATCGAGGCCCAACTGGGAGTCCACGGGGTGGAAACCGCAGTGCGGGCCGAAGTGGGGGACAGCTCCCGGGGCAGGACGATCGCCGTGCTCGCCGAGTACGACGCCCTGCCGGGGGTCGGCCACGCCTGCGGCCACAACGTCATCGCCGCGGCGGGCGTCGGAGCGTTCCTCGCTCTCGCGGCCGTGGCCGACCAGCTCCCCGGACGGGTGGTGTTTCTCGGGACGCCCGCGGAGGAAGGCCACTCGGGCAAGGAGATCATGGCCCGCCATGGGGCCTTCGACGACATCGACGCAGCCATCATGGTGCACCCCTACGGGTATGACCTCGCGGACCAGGTGTGGCTCGGCCGCCGGCTGCTCACCATCACCTTCACAGGCGTCGAAGCGCACGCCTCCGCCCAGCCGTTCATGGGACGGAACGCGCTCGACGCCGCCAACCTCGCCTACCAGGGCATCGGGCTGCTGCGGCAGCAGTTGCCGCCGTCGGACCGGGTGCACAGCAACATCACCGAGGGCGGCCAGAGCCCCAACATCATTCCCGGACGCGCGGTGATGAAGCTCTACGCCCGCTCCAAGCACCCCGAAACCCTGAAGGATCTCAGTTCCCGGCTCGAGGACGTTGCCCGGGGCGCCGCCCTGATGACCGGCACCGGCGTCGAACTGCTGTGGGACGAGCATCCACCGTCGCTGCCCATCCGCACCAACAACGCCCTGACCGGCCGCTGGGTCGCGGCCCAGCAACGGCGCGGGCGCTCACCGCTACCGCTGGGCGTCGTCTCCGAGACGCTCGCCGCCTCCACGGACTTCGGAAACGTCAGCTACCGAATCCCGGGCATTCACCCGCTCATCCGCATCGCCGATCCCGGAACGGCTCTCCACACCGAGGGCTTCGCCGCAGCGGCGAACACCGGGGCCGCCGAGAAGGGCGCGTCCGACGGCGCCGCGGGGCTTGCGCTCACGGCGCTCGATTATCTGTGCGACGAGGACCTGCAACGCACGGTGCATGAGGAGTTCGAATCCTCGGGCGGCGCCATCGACGTCCCCTCCTATTTCAACTGACCCGCGATCCGCTAGGAGTACGTGCCCGTGGCATCCTCTGCAGAAACCCGAAGTAGTGTGACCGATCGCTTCCTGACCGGTGTGGAAAAGGTGGGCAACAAGCTTCCCGACCCCTTCATGCTGTTCCTGATCCTCTTCAGCATCACGGCCGTTCTGACCACCGTCATGGCGTGGGCCAACGTCACCGTACAGATTCCGGGAGCGGCGGAGGTCACCGCGATCAAGGGCCTCTTCACCGCAGAGGGGCTCACCTGGCTGACCCAGAACCTCGGCGCTAATTACCTCGGATTCCCGCCGCTGGCCACTGTCCTGCCGATCCTCCTGGCCGTCGGTGTGGCCGAGAAGTCGGGCCTGCTGGCGGCGCTGATCCGCAAGGCCTTCGGCTCTGCACCGCGCTGGGCGCTGCCCTACGCCGTCGGCGCCGTCGGCGTCACGGGTTCCATCATGTCCGACGCCGCCTTCGTGGTCATCCCACCCCTGGCCGCCCTCGTCTTCAAGGCCGCGGGGCGGCACCCCGTGGCCGGCCTGCTGGGCGGATTCGCCGCAGCGGGCGCCGGTTACTCGACCAATATCCTCGTCACGAGCCTCGATGCGCTGTTCGCGGGGATCACGACGGCGGTCACCGAGACCCTGCCCAATGCCGGCTCCATCGTGACCCCTGTGTCGAACTACTACTTCAACGTGGTGTCCTCGATCGTCCTGATGCTGATCGCGGGCTTCATCATCGACAAGGTCCTCGAACCGCGGTTGGCCCGCCAGGGTGTGCCGGTCGACGAATTGCACGACGACGACGACGCGAATGGCGGAACGGTCGCCGGTGCGACTCCCGGTGCGAAGTCTGCCGGCGCGAAGTCTGCCGGCGCGAAGTCTGCCGGCGCGAAGTCTGGCGGCGCGTCCACGCCGCCCGCCACGCTGAAATCGGAACTTGAGCCTGTCGAGGCGCGTGGCCTGAAGTGGGCCCTGATCGTGGGTGCGGTGGTCGCCGTCGCCATTGTTCTCGCAGTTGTTGTTCCCGGCTCACCGTGGCGCAACGAGGAGGGCGGATTCCTTCCGAGGTCGCCGCTGCTGAGCTCGATCGTCTTCATCGTCTTCACGCTCTTCACCGTGCCGGGCCTCGTCTACGGGAGGGTGGTGGGCACAATCACCACGGGCAGGGACGTACCGCGCGTCATGGGCGAGGCCATCAAGGACATGGCCGGCTTCCTCGTGCTGGCGTTCATCCTCGGGCAGTTCATCGCCCTGTTCAACTGGTCGGGGATCGGCCAGTGGATCGCCGTCGCCGGCGCCGGCGGGCTGCAGGCCATCGGGCTCACCGGGTACCCGGCAATCCTCGCCTTCATCCTGCTGGCGTCACTCCTGAACCTCTTCATCATCTCCGGGTCCGCGATGTGGACCCTGATGGCCGCCGTGTTCGTGCCGTTGTTCGTTCTGCTCGGGTACGAACCGGCCTTCATCCAGGCGGCGTTCCGTGTGGGCGATTCCGCAACACAGGTCATCACCCCGCTGAACCCCTACATGATTGTGCTCCTGACCATGCTGCGTAAATACGAGCCGCAGGCCGGCCTCGGTACCCTCATGGCGCGCATGCTGCCGTTCGTTGTGCCGTTCTGGCTTGCGTGGGTGGCAATCCTCAGCGTGTTCTTCGTGCTGGACCTCCCGTTGGGTCCGGGCAACGGCATCTTCATCGGCGGCTGAGCCGGAATAGGTGTCCGGCGCTCCGGGTTTTCGGTAACGATGCCCTTTTCACCGCTTGATTCAACCGCTTTTCGACCGGGAGGAAACCCGTGACCACTGTCTACGCCCTGCACGAGAACCCCGAATGGTTCCCGCCGTTCGCCCGAGCCTTCGAGCAGGAGGGGGTCGACGTCGTCGAGTGGCTCCTCACCGACGGTGTGCTGGACCTCGACGCCGCGCCTCCTGAGGGAATCTTCTGGTCCCGCATCAGTGCCTCGGCGCACACCCGGCAGCACCATCTGTCGAAGGACTACGCCCGCTCCGTGCTGTCCTGGCTGGAGGCCCACGGGCGCCGGACGGTCAACGGGCGGCGCGTGCTCGAGCTCGAGATGAGCAAGGTGGACCAGCTGACGGCGCTGCGTGCAGCCGGTATCGATACCCCCCGTACGGTGGCCGCCATCGGCCGTGAGCGCATCGTCGAGGCCGCGAAGGACTTCCAGGCTCCGTTCATCATCAAGCACAACCAGGGCGGTAAGGGTCTCGGGGTGCGGAAATTCGAATCGCACGACGAGCTCACCGCGTACGTGGATTCCGCCGAGTTCGAGGAGCCGCAGGACGGCATCACTTTGGTGCAGGAATTCATCCACGCCGCCGAGCCGTTCATCACGCGCGCCGAGATCGTGGGTGGGAAGTTCGTGTACGCGATCAAGGCCGACACCGCGCGCGGTGGGTTCCAGCTCTGCCCGGCGGATGCCTGCGCCATCGACCCGGTGAGCGGCAAACCCATCATGCCGCCAGGGGCAACGATCGAGCCCGAACCCGGCCAGCAGCTCTTCAGCCTCCGGGAGGACTTCGACCATCCGATTATTGCCCGCTACGAGGAATTCGCGCGGCGGAACAACCTTGAGGTGTGCGGGATCGAGTTCATCGAAACGGCGGATGGCCGGGTACTCACCTATGACGTCAACACGAACACCAACTACAACGCGGCTGTCGAAGCCGTCGCACCGCGGTCGGCTCCCAGGGAGCTGGCGAAGTACCTGAAGGCTCTCGGGTAGCACTCGCAGTCCGCCTGAAGGAGAAACCCCACGCGTAAGCTACTCACTACTTCCGGGGCGTTGCCGTGGACCGTCATCGGGATAATCCTCGTGGCGCTCAGCATGCGCGGGCCGATAGTCGCGCCGGCACCGGTCATTACGGACATCCAGGCGGATGTCGGCCTCTCAGCGGTGGGGGCGGGTCTGCTCACCAGTCTGCCCGTGCTGCTTTTCGCGCTCGCCACCCCCTTGGCGTCTCGTGTGATCCGCCGCGCGGGCCCGGAGGCTGCTGTCCTGATCTGTCTTCTCGGTGTCCTGGTGGGATCCGGAATTCGATCGGTCGGCCCGGCGCCGGTGGTGTTGATCGGCACGATTGTCATCGGCGCTGCGATAGCCGTCGGCAACATCGTTGTCCCCGTGCTCATCCGACGCGACGTGCCCTGGCAGCGGGTGTCCGGTGTGACGGCCGCCTACACCTCGGCTCTCAATGTCGGATCGATGATCACCTCCTTGGGCACCGCGCCACTGGCCGCGGTGGTGGGGTGGCGCTGGGCCCTGTCCGGTTGGGGCGTTCTGGCCCTCGCCGGGTTCATCTTCTGGTTGGTGGTTTCCCGCAGGCGGGCCCGCACGCCGCGAACCGACTCCACCAGCCCATCCCCATCGCGGGGTTCCGGCCGGGTCGGTCGTATCGGGTGGCTGTTGACCTTGGCGTTCTCCGGGCAGGCGTTCGCCTACTACGCCCTCACAGCGTGGCTGCCCACGCTGCTGTTCGAGACCCGTGGGCTCAGTCTGGCCGCTTCCGGTGCTGCAGCATCACTCTTCCAGGTCTCCGCCATAGCGGGCGCACTCGGAGCGGCCGTGCTCGTGACACGCTCCCGACCTTGGGTTCCTGTGGCGGTGATCGGAATCCTGTGGGTCAGCCTTCCGCTGGGCCTGCTCGTGGTTCCGGAGTGGTACGTCGTGTGGTCGATCGCCGGCGGAATCGCCCAGGGTGGTGGTTTCACCACGATTTTCTCGATCGTGGCCCGGGCCACGCGGTCGGATGGCGAGGCAGCGGTCATGTCAGCAAAAGTACAAGCCTGGGGTTACCTCGCCGCGGCCGCGGGCCCACCCCTGGCCGGCGCCATCCACTCCTCGACCGGAAGCTGGACAGCTCCGCTGCTGCTCGTTCTGGTCGCAACCTTCGCATTCTGTGCCGGCGGACTCCTGGTTGCCCGGGAAACACGACCCCGACGCGGCAGCTGAGGCACCGTAGCGTACCGAATAGCCCGGCTTTCACCGCTCGAGCCGCTGATGACCGGCGTGTCGCTGGACGACACGCCCTTCGGTCGTTGAAAACCGGATAACACCCAACGGCTGACCGGAAAGCCGGGCATGGGGCCTACCATCGAAGAACGAAAAAGCCGATCGACAGGAGGCCACCCCGATGGGACGGTTCACGAAAAAGGGCGAGGTCAACGAGGAAGAGTTGCCCAGCACGCTGCAGCGCTCCGACGAAAAGGCCAAGAGAACCTACGCCGCGACGCTCGAGTCAGCCGAGGAGCAGTACGGCGACGGCGAGCGGGCGCACCGCACCGCCTATGCGGCACTGAAGCACAGCCACGAGAAGGTCGGGGACCATTGGGAGCCGAAGGAGGAGAACGGCCCCTCGGACGCCCGGGCGGCAGGCGGGGCGGACACCTCCCGCACAACCGCCGGTGGAGTGGATGCCAATGCGTCGAAGGACCACCTGTACTCCCTGGCAAAGGAGCTCGAGGTGCCGGGCCGGTCCTCCATGTCCAAGGCGGAGCTGGTGGACGCCCTGCAGAAGGCGAACGACAGGGAGACGCGGAAGGCGCGGGAGCCGGGCTCCTGATCGCATTACGCCACAAAACCATTTCGTAATTATTCTCGCTTAGGCTAGCCTTACTTCTATCCCGTCCGGAACGCCCTCAGTGGCCACAGAAGTCAAGGAGCCCCATGGCCCCCCTCCGTATGCGCGGTCTTTTCGCCGCTGCCGCCATCGCAGTCCTCTCCCTTTCGGCCTGCTCCACCGGCCCCGCTGACGGCGGCTCGGTGGCGACGGGCGGAAACGACGACGGCGCAGCCGACGCTTTCCCCGTCACCATCGAACATGCGTTCGGCGAGACGACGATCGAAGAAAAGCCCGAGCGCATCGCGACCGTTTCCTGGGTGAACGCCGATGTGTCCCTGGCACTCGGCGTCGTTCCGGTGGGAATGCCGATCGACGCCTACGGCGGAAACGAGAACGGATCAACGCCGTGGAAGGATGCCAAGCTCGAGGAACTCGACGCGGCCATCGGTGGCGAGAACGCGCCCGCGCAGTACTCCGAGGCGGACGGCATTCCCTTCGACGACATCGCCGCAACCAATCCTGACGTGATCCTCGGTGTCTATTCGGGCCTTTCGCAGGAGGACTACGACACCCTTTCCGCAATCGCACCGGTCGTTGCCTACCCCGAGGTTGCCTACGGAACCGCGTGGCAGGATTCGACCCGCATCATCGGCGATGCTCTCGGGCTGGCGGACCAGGCCGGCGAACTCATCACCGAGACCGAGGAGGCGATCGCCGGCGCTGCCGCCGAGTATCCGCAGATCGAGGGGAAGACGTTCATCTATGGCAACCTCGAGCCGGCAGGAGCCGACGGCGTCAACATCTACACGGCCAACGACAACCGCCCCCGATTCCTGAGCGAGCTCGGAATGATCCAGGCCGACGTCGTCACCGAGAACACGCAGGACAGCACGGAGTTCTTCATCCCCTGGTCCGCGGAGCGCGCAAATGAGCTCGAGTCCGACGTCTTCGTGACCTGGGTTCCGGACGCCGCAACCAAGGAAGCAATCAGCACGGACCCGCTGCTCAGTCAGATCCCCGCAGTGGAAACCGGTGCGCTGGTCGCCGACAGCGACAACACGCTGACGCTGTCCATCTCTGCGGCCAATCCGCTGAGCCTGCCCTGGGCGCTCGACAAGTTCCTCCCCCTGCTGGGTGAAGCGGCCGACAAGGCGTAGTTCTCCTCGACGTTGCCCTTGCGGCCCATCTGGGCTGGAATGGTAAGCGAACTGCGGGCCGCCGGATGAAAGGGAGACACCATGGACAAGCTTGAGATCAATGAACTGCAGGAGGCTACGGCCTGGGACAGCGAAGGCATCAAGCTGGGAGAAGTGAACCAGGTTCACCTTGAGAGGGCATCGGGCCTCCCGGGCTGGGTGACGCTGTCGTTCGGCCTGCTCAATACCCGCAAGCACTACGTGCCACTCGACGGTGCTCACTTCAAAGGGGCCGACCTCCATCTCAAGTGGACCAAGAAGCAGATCAGCGACTCCCCGGACACCGCGAGTGACCTCGAATTATCTGCGGAGGAAGAGCGGGAGTTGAGCGAGTACTACTCCCGGTAGAGCCATATCCCAAAGAAGCCGCCGACCAGTCCAGGAACTGGTCGGCGGCTTCTTTGGTTTCGGGGGAAATGCTTCGAAGGCCGGCGAACCGTCAGGCGTCAGGCGTCAGGAAAGGATGCCGACGATGTAGCCGACGATCATCAGGATGAACAGGAGGACGACAACGCCGATCACTGCGAGCCAGATCTTGGAGAAGCCTTTCGACGGCCCACCCTCGTCATGTCCCATTTCCCACGCGGTACTAGCCTCTCCTGGTGGTGTCTCACCCGGGGGCACGCCGCCACCAGGCTCAAGGCCGGTGATCTTGTCGTCCTCCGGATCGGGGTTCTGTGCAGACATGGGATCCTCCCAGTAATGTTGGTTGGCGAGTTTCTTCAACAGTACCCCGATGATACTAAGGTTGCTTACTTTTACTGCGGGGTGTCCTTCAGAACTGTCGGCGCCATCCAAGGGCGGTTCCGGCAGTTGCTCCTGCCGCCAAGAGAAGAAGGCCGGCGGCAGCCAGGGGGGAGTGTGTTTCGGGAACCGCCTGCGCGCCTTCCACCCCGGTGTCCGCGCCGCCACGTGGCAGGGGACCGGACATCTGGGACGCGACGACCGACCCGCAGGCGATAGGCACGTCGGTCGCGAAGGGCAGCGCGGGATTCATCGGATTCACTTTCTGCTGGGCAGCGGCCGAAAGCAGGGACGGGTCGGCGCCATGAACCTGCGCAACGGCGTTACCGGCCTGGATTGCCCCGATGGTGGCCGCGTCCAGGGTGATCGTTCGCGAATAGTCATAGGCTCCGCCGGCAGGGAACAGGTGGGCTGCCGCTCCTGAAGCGGGGCTCGTATCACCTTCGACCGTCAGTGACGTACCGACGGGCCCCTCGAAGGGTAGGCCCTCGAGGGAGCTGACAACGCCGTCGCCATCAGCGTCGGCCGCAGGGCCGGCACAGACGCCCTGTCCGCCGATGTGGATGTGTTGGGCATGCATATACGGCATGCCCATGAGTGTCGACGGGGCGCCGGCCACGCTCATGCTGATCGTGGCCTGGTCGCCTGCCAGATGGATCATCACCTGGCCGGAGGTTCCGCTGTTGTTCACCGGAGCGAGCACTGCCGAGTAGGAGGCGGCGCCATCGTCGGCGGAAGCGGGCCCGGCGGCAAGAGCCAGGGCTGAGAATGCCAGGGTGGGAGCGATGAAAAAAGCAGAGGTACGCATGGAGTTGACCCTTCTGAACAGATAAGGAGACCCGTGTGATACCGCCCAGTTTATTGGGCGGTATCACGCGGGTCTCCTTGAAATAACCGATTGAGTAGGGCGCGGAGCAGGACGTACCCTGCCTTCCTCGCCTCCGCCACCCACCGCCGGCGAAACGAACTGGAGGGAATCCTGTAGTCGGTCTTCAGCAGCTGGGACGGGCCGACAAGGCGCTCCCGCTGGTCGGGGATCGTCCAGCGTAGGCCGGCATTACTGGGCCGGATTGTCGTCCGGAGACGCAGCGGGTAGGGCTTTCTGCTCGCGCGGTGTCCACGAGATGGTGATATCCACACCATCGTCGGTGTCTTCGACGAAGAGGTGCAGATCCTCGCCCAGCAGGGCTTCATGCTCGAATTCATCGCCCGCTTCCCGTGCCATGTCAGCGAGCCTGCTGATGGCGACGGCCATCGCGCGTCCCCAGTCGTGTGGATGCTTGCTGCTGGATTCTTCGGTGGCGGTAAATTTCTTGTCCATGGTCGCCGTTCTTCCCCCTGCGCTGTTGCTGCGAAACGAAGCACCCTTGCCGTTGCTGGGTGGCACAAACCCTAGCAGTCGGACATAGGGCGGGGCACGTGATAAGCAATTAACCATGACCAAGACACCGTCCGCACAGCCCTCCGCCGAGGAACGCAGCGCGCGCATCGCCGTGACCCTGTTCCCCCTCCTGATCCTTGCCGGCGGCGTGCTGGCGGTGTTGACGCCGAATGCCTTCACGGGACTTGCTCCGCTCATCAACCCGCTGCTCGGCGTCATCATGTTCGGCATGGGGCTGACCCTGACTCCGCCTGACCTTGCCCTGGTGGTGCGGCGGCCGATCCCCGTGGTCATCGGCGTGCTGGCGCAGTTCGCCATCATGCCGCTCCTCGGCTGGCTTGTCTCTGCACTGCTCGGCCTGCCCCCCGCGCTGGCTGCCGGGGTCATCCTGGTGGGCTGCTGCCCTGGAGGTACGGCATCGAACGTCGTGTCCTACCTCGCCCGCGGCGATGTTGCCCTGTCGGTGGCGATGACCTCGGTCTCGACCCTCCTCGCCCCACTGCTCACGCCCGTGCTGGCCCTGTGGCTGGCAGGCCGATACATGCCGGTGGACGCCGGATCGATGGCCGGGTCCATCCTGCAGATCGTCCTGGTGCCGGTGCTCCTCGGACTGGCAGTGCGCTTCTTCCTGCCGGGCCTCGTGAACCGTTGCCTCCCGGCATTGCCCTGGGTGTCCGTCGCCGCGATCACCGTGGTGGTGGTGGCCGTGGTGTCAGGAAGCGCCGGGATCATCCTGTCGGCAGGCCTGCTGGTTCTGGCCGCGGTGATCCTTCACAACGGGCTGGGCTACGCGCTGGGCTATGGTGCCGCGAGGCTCTTCCATCTCCCGGTCGCAGCGCGCCGCACCACGGCGATCGAGGTGGGAATGCAGAATTCCGGGCTCGCCGCCGGCCTGGCGAGGCAGTATCTCACCCCCGAATCGGCTCTGCCCGGCGCCATCTTCTCGGTGTGGCACAACGTCTCGGGCGCCGCGCTCGCCGCATACTGGCGGCGCAGGGATGCGCCTACTTCCGCAGTGCAGCCCTCGCAGCGTGCCCGATGACCGCACTGTAGGTGGGGTAGGCGAACTTCACGCGCGCCAGCGTTGCCAGATCCGTTCCGGCTGCCATGGCGGATGCCACCGCCTGGATGACCTCCACCGCATTCTCCCCCACCGCATGAGCCCCCAGGATCAATTCGCGGTGGCGGTCGGTCACCAGTTTCAGGAACCCCTGCTCACGGTCATCGATGATGGGCCGCTCCACCACGGCATACGGGACGACGACGGCGTGGCACTCCGAATCCCGTTCCCTCGCCTTCGCCTCGGTGAGCCCCACTCCCGAGTAGTCCGGATCGGTGAAACCGCCCTCCGGAAGCAGGTGATGCGGGGTGGTGCGGTTGGCGCCCAGGACGGCGTTCTCGGCAGCGGTCTCACCTTCGAATACCGCGGCCTGCACCAGCATGCTGCTGCCGTTCGCGTCACCGGCAACGAAAATGTGCGGCACATTCGAGCGCAGGTAGTCATCCACCGGGATGAAGGACCGCGCCGTCTCGACGCCGGCCGCCTCCAGTCCGAGGCCCGCCAGGTTCGCAGGCCACCCGGCGGCCATGACGACGGCGTCGACGTCCCGTGCCAGGGGCTCGCCGTCGCGCTTCCAGGTGATGGTCAGCGTTCCGTCCGCCCCCTGCGTGATGCCGTCGATACCGTCGATACCGGTTTCGACCTGGACGCCCTTCGAGACGAAACTCGCGGTGACGGACGCTGAGACGTCGTCGTCCTCGGTGGTCAGGATCCGCGGAGCAAGATCCAGCAACAGGACCTCGGACCCGAGGGCCTGGAAGATCGTGGTCAGCTGCGCACCGGTGTGCCCACCACCGATCACGGCGACGACGCCGGGAAGCTCCTTGAGCGAGAGGACCTCGTACGGAAGGATGGACAGCCCTGCACCCGCGATGGGGAGCCGCCGGGCGTCGCCGCCGATGCACAGGAGGATGGAACGCGCGCTGAGCTCGACGCCGTTGACCGACATCGTATGCTCATCGGTGAATACCGCCTGCCCGCGGAGCAACTCGATGCCGAGGCGTTCCAGTGTTGCCTGGTACCCCTTGGCGTCGAGTACCCGCTCCACAGTGGCATGCACACGCCGGACCGTCTTTTCCCAGTCGAGAGAAGGTTCCGCCACCACGATGCCGTAGTCGTACGCGGTGCGGACCTCACGGAAGAGCCTTGCGGTCTTGGCCAGGACCCGCGTGGGCACGCAGCCGGAGTTGACGCAGGTCCCGCCGAGCGCCGAGCGTTCCACCACGGCCGTTCGCGCCCCCAGTTCCGCAGCGCGTGTTGCGGCGGCCATTCCCGCCGGACCGCCACCGATGACCAGAACGTCGTAGGTGTACTCCACAGGGCACTCCTTCAAGAGGTCGAAAAAGGAAAAAGGCGTCTTCCCATCCTCCACTGTCCATCCAACCGGGAAAAACGATGGCCGGAGTGGATTCGTCAGCGGACAATGGGCGGGGCGGGAGTAGGCTCTGGTGCATGTCCAGAACCGCGGTAGAGCCACCGGCTGTGCGGCATGCTACGCGAAACGTCCTTCCGGCGGGGATGATGGCGGTCTCCGGTTTCCTGCTGTTCGGTCTCGACCTGCGGTGGCAGGGCTGGCTCCTCCTTGCAGCTGCACTCGGAGTGGCGGCCGCTCTCGACCGGGGGCTACTCCGGGATCTGGGCCTGATCGCCCTCGGAATCCTCATCATGGATGCCGTCCCCATCACCACCGACATCAGTGTGAGCCACATGGCCCTCATGGGAAGCGCGATGATTACCGCCGTCGCCCTGCCCTACCTCATCTCGCGGTTCCTCTACCGCGATCACGCCATCCGGTTTCCCGTCCTCACCGGGCAGAAATGGACACGCCTCGAGCGCTGGTACCTACTCGCCGTCGTCGTCATCGGTTACCTGCTGCTGCCCGTCTACCTCATTCCCAGCGGCGTCTATGAGAACTGGCCCGCGGCGAGCGATGCCGGGAGCGTGGCGCGCCTCTTCCTCGGGACCAACGTCCTGGGAATCTGGGACGAGCTGTTCTTCATCTGCACGGTGTTCACGCTCCTGCGCCGCCACATCGCGGAATGGCAGGCGAACATCCTCCAGGCGGTGGTGTTCACGTCCTTCCTGTGGGAGCTCGGATTTCACGCGTGGGGCCCTTTCCTCATCTATCCGTTCGCACTGGTGCAGGGCTGGATCTTCGCGCGCACCAAGTCACTCACCTATGTGGTCAGCGTCCACCTCCTCTTCGATTTCGTCCTGTTCCTGGTGCTGCTGCACGCCCACAACCGTGCATTGTTTCCGATCTTCCTGTACTGAAGCCCTACCGCGGGTACAGGGTGGGGGAGCCCTGCAGGCCGTTTCCGGTGCGCAGGCCGTCGACCACCGCGGTCAGGGCATCCCGTGACGAGTGCTCCGCCGACCAGCCCAGCAGGGTCCTCGCGCGGCGCGTGTCCAGAACCGGCGCCAGCGCCGCCATGTCGATCCATCCGGGATCTGTGCGCTGCAGGCCGATTCCCCAGCTGAGCGCCACGAGTGCGCGGAGCAGCCCCACGGGAATGTCGAGTACGCGACGGGCACCGAGCACCTCCGCGACGCGGGCCGGCGTGAGTTCCGGCTCGGCGGCAATATTGAAGGCCCCCGATGCCCGCTGGTCGACCACCCGCCAGTAGGCGTCGGCGACGTCGTCGGCGTGCACCGCCTGGAAGATGAGCTGTGCGGGGATGGGGACCAGCGGCAGCGGAATCCGGCCCAGCACTCCCTTGGGGATGAGGGGGCCCAGAAAATACCGCCCGATCTCGCTACCGGCGTCGGGCTGGAAGATGAGGCCAGGACGCAGGCGGGCCACGATGCGGTCAGGGTGATCGGCTTCGAAGCGGTCGAGCAGCTTTTCCTGCTCGGCCTTGTGCCGGCTGTAGTGCGAGGTGGAGATGCCTCCTATCGGCCAGGACTCGTCCTTGCGGGAATCCTTGTCGGCGGGTGAGTAGGCGGCCACGGACGAGGCGCAGACGAACTGCCGCACACCGGCGTCGGCGGCCGCACGGAGCGCATTCGCCGTACCTGTCACGTTGGTGCGGTACATCGCTGCCTCATCGCGGTTCGGCTGGATGGCCCAGGCGAGATGGACGACGGCGTCCATGCCCTTGAGCGCGGCGGTTAGCTCGAGGCGCCCGTCGTCCGTGCCGACGTCGAGGGTGTGCCAGTGGACCCCGCCGTAGGGCTGGACGGTGATGTCCGGAGCGCGGCGGGCAACTGCGGTGACGGACAGGGGCTCGAGCCCCGCGGCTTCCCGCTCCGCTGCTGCGCGGCGCAGCCTTCGCAGCAGAGCCGTACCGACATTTCCGGTGGCACCGATAACGGCAATTCGCATGGGGACTCCTCCTGGGGGTCACTGTCTCCAGGCACTCCTGTTACGGACTGGACTAGTAAGCACGCTTATGGTGCAGTTATAGGGAAGACAATATCTGATTCGGCGTCCGGGATGCGGCGTCCTGGGGAGGTAACTGTGAGCAGCAAGAGCCAGGCGGCAAGCGACGCCAGGAACAATCCAACGTCCCAGAAGGCCCGCAATGCGCCGGATCCCAACGATCCCCGGAAGCCGGACGATCCGAAGGACATGGCCAAACCCGCCTGGGGTTATGTTGTCAAGCGATCCCTCGGTGAATTCGGCAAGGACCAGTGCACGGACCTCGCAGCGGCGCTGACGTACTACGCAGTCCTGTCGATCTTCCCCGGTATCCTCGCACTGGTGTCGCTGCTGGGTCTCTTCGGGCAGGCGGAGGCGACGACGAACCAGATCATGGGGATCGTCGGTCAGTTCGCCCCGGGCGGGGCCACTGACACCATCGAGCCGATCGTCCAGCAGCTGGCCTCGAACCAGGCCGCCGGCCTCACCTTCATCATCGGTCTGCTGGGCGCCATCTGGTCAGCGTCGGGTTACGTCACCGCCTTCTCACGTGCCATGAACCGGATCTACGAGGTCGAAGAGGGCCGTCCCTTCTTCAAGCTCCGCCCGCAGATGCTCCTCATCACCGTTGTCGTCCTGGTCCTCATCGTGATCATGGCCCTGCTTCTGGTGCTGTCCGGCCCGGTGGCCGAGGCCGTCGGCGATACCATCGGCCTCGGCCCCACAGCTGTCACCGTCTGGAACATCGCCAAATGGCCGGTCATGGTGGCATTCGCGGTCGCCATGATCGCCGTCCTCTACTACGGCACCCCCAATGTGAAGCAGCCCAAGATGCGCTGGATGAGCATGGGCGCTTTGATCGCCCTCGTGGTCCTGGCCATCACCACCACGGCGTTCTCGTTCTACGTCGCCAACTTCGGCAGCTACGAGGCCACCTACGGGGCGATCGCCGGCGTCATCATCTTCCTCCTCTGGCTCTGGCTCGCCAACCTCTCGCTCCTCTTCGGCGCCGAGTTCGACGCCGAAATGGAGCGTGGCCGCCAGCTGCAGGCAGGCATCGAGGCGGAGGAAACCATCCAGCTGCCGCCGCGCGACTCGAAGGCTGCCGAAAAGAAGCATGAAAAGGAACTCAAGACGGTCAACACCGGGCGTGAGCTTCGCGAGAAGTACGAGCGCGAATCCAACCACAGCTAACGGATCAGGACTGTCGACATGTCGGAAACAGAGCAGGAACAGGGCCAGGCACACTCGGATGCCGACCACAGCACCAAAGGGGCCTACGTCACCTCCGGTGCGGAGTTCACCCGGGATACCGCCTACATCGAAACGCGGATCACCCGTGACGCCGTGGACGGTTTTCCGGTGGAACCCGGCAGGTACCGCCTGATCGCAGCGCGGGCCTGCCCCTGGGCGAACCGGGCCATCATTGTCCGCAGGCTGCTGGGGCTGGAGGAAGCCATCTCCCTGGGGACCCCCGGGCCCACGCACGACAGCCGTTCATGGACCTTCGACCTCGACCCGGACGGCAGGGATCCGGTCCTCGGTATCGAGCGCCTTCAGGAAGCGTTCTTCCGGCGCGACCCGAACTATCCGCGGGGCATTACCGTTCCTGCGATCGTCGACATTCCCACCGGCGCCGTTGTCACGAACAACTTTCCGCAGATCACCCTGGATTTTTCCTCCGAGTGGTCGGAGTTCCACCGGGAGGGCGCCCCGGACCTGTATCCGGAGCAGTTGCGGGACGAGATCGACCTAGTCAACAGGCGGATCTTCACCGAGGTGAACAACGGTGTGTACCGCTGCGGGTTCGCAGGTTCACAGGCGGCCTACGAAGCCGCCTATGATCGGCTGTTCGTTGCGCTGGACTGGCTGGAGGAGCGGCTGACCCATCAGCGCTTCCTGGTGGGGGATACCATCACGGAGGCCGATGTCCGGTTGTTCACCACGCTCGTCCGGTTCGATCCGGTGTACCACGGCCATTTCAAGTGCAATCGGAACAAGCTCACGGAGATGCCGGCGCTGTGGGGCTACGCAAGGGATCTGTTCCAGACGCCCGGCTTCGGGGACACGATCGACTTTCAGCAGATCAAGGACCACTACTACATCGTCCACGAAGACATCAATCCCACAGGGATCGTGCCCAAGGGACCGGATCTGGCGAACTGGCATTCCAGCCACGGCCGTGAGCGGCTCGGCGGGCGGCCCTTCGGCACCGGGACGCCGCCCACCGCCTCCTAGCGCATCCAGGTGCTGACGGCGCCTTTGCCCCAATTAGGATACAAACTCGTTTCCTAATTGGGGCAAAGCTAGGCTAGCCTTACTTCAGACCGAAATCCGGCTGGGGAGGTGCTCAATGGCGGTACAGCCGCTCAAGGCCACCCCTCGGGCGGTCGTAGCCCGATCCGACGGCTGCGATCCCCCCCGCCGGACCCGGTATCGGCGGCGGATGCTCCACCTCCTGATTTCGGGCATGCTGCTTGCGGTGATCTGCGCGGCGTCACTCACCATCGGAGCCCGCGCGATCAGCCTTGCCACCCTGATCGACGTCCTCACCTCCTACGACCCCGCCGACGGGGATCACGCAGTGGTGCTTTCCCGGATTCCCCGAACGGTGACCGGGCTCCTGGTCGGGGCGGCCCTCGGAGTGGCAGGGGCAGCCATCCAGGGAGTGGCACGCAACCCCCTGGGCGATCCAGGCATCCTGGGCATCAATGCCGGAGCCTCGCTCGCCGTCGTCGTTGCCATCTATCTTTTCGGCGTCAGCACCGCCTCGGGCTACATCTGGTTCGCCTTCGCGGGCGCGGCCTGTGCCGCCGTCGTCGTCTACACCGTCGCAAGCCTCGGGCGCGAAGGAGCGACGCCGGTCAAGCTGGCACTCGCCGGAGCGGCCTTGGCCGCGGGGTTCGGAAGCCTCACCAGTTCCGTGCTGGTCTCCAGTCAGGAGACCCTGGACCGGTTCCGATTCTGGCAGGTGGGCACCCTCTCGGGGCGTGGCTGGGATGTGATCCTGACCGTCCTTCCCTTCATCCTCGCAGGCCTCGTCCTGACGATTGCCACAGGCAAGGCGCTCAACAGCCTCGTCCTGGGCGACGACGTGGCCCGCGGACTCGGCCAGAGCGTCGGTCGCAACCGCGCCGTCGCGGCGGTCGGCATCGTGACCCTCTGCGGTGCAGCCACCGCAGCAGCAGGGCCCATCGTCTTTGTGGGCCTGGTCATCCCGCACATGGTGCGTCTGGTCACCGGGCCCGACTACCGCTGGATCCTTCCCTTCTCGGCAGTGCTCGGTCCGGTGCTGCTCCTTGCGGCCGACATCCTCGGCCGTGTGATCCTGCCGCCCGCCGAAGTGCAGGTGGGAGTCATGACCGCGCTCGTGGGAGCCCCGGTGTTCATCTGGCTGGTCCGGCAGCGCAGGATGGCCCAACTGTGAGCAATGCGGTGGACCGCAAGGTTTCCCCCGCGCAGCGCGGGCGGCGCCCCGGGGAAACGGGCGATGTCTCCGGAGTCCGACCGCCGACCGTGCGCGCCGTCCGCCGTCGCTCGATGCGCCGGCGGTGTGCGCTTGCTGCAGGCCTTGTCGCAGCACTGTTCGCCGTCAATGTGCTGCTGGGCACCTACACCGTCACAGTGCCCGATTTCTTCCGCATCCTGGGTGGTGCGGAGATTCCCGGCGCCACATTCATCGTCCTCGAGAACAAGCTGCCGCGCGCCGTCGTCGGGGTGCTGGTGGGCTCAGCCTTCGGAGTGGCGGGCGCCATCTTCCAGACCATGCTCCGCAACCCGCTCGCCAGCCCGGACATCATCGGCATCAGCTACGGGGCCAGCGCGGCCGCGGTCACCGCGATCGTGGTCTTCGGCGCAGCAGGCGCAGGCGTCTCGGCCGCAGCCCTGATCGGAGCTCTAGCAGTGGCGGCGATGATCTACGCCATCTCCCGGCGCGGAGGCGTTGCCGGCTACCGGCTCATCCTCGTGGGCATCGGATTCGCCGCCATGCTTTCCGCGCTCGTGAACTTCCTCATCACCCGCACCGATATCCGCACGGCCGCGGACGCCCTCGTCTGGCTGACCGGATCACTCAACTCGAGCAACTGGGACCGGGCGACGGTGCTCTTCTGGGGGCTCCTGGTGTTGGTTCCGGCCGCGGTTATTTTCTCCCGAAGCCTCAGCGGGCTTGAGCTGGGCGACGAAGCGGCCGCCGGACTCGGCATCCGGGTCGAGGCCTCCCGGTTGGCGCTGCTGATCACCGGGGTGTCCCTCGCTGCCCTGGCCACGGCCGCCGCCGGCCCGGTTGCCTCGGTCGCCTTTCTGTCCGGGCCCATCGCCCGCCGGCTCCTGAAGGGAGCACCGTCGCTGACCATGGCCGCGCTCGTCGGCGCGGTTCTTGTGCTGGCCGCGGATTTCGTTGCCGCCAACCTCGTTCCCGGCGTCTCGTTGCCGGTCGGCGTGATCACGGGCGCCCTGGGGGCGCCTTTCCTGCTGTGGCTTCTCGTCACGGCGAACCGAGCAGGCCAGGGAGGCTGACATGTCCCATGGAAACACCGGAGAGAATCCCCACACCCTTCAGGCGCAGTCGGTGACTCTCGCCTACAACGAGCGCACCGTGGTCGACGGCCTATCGGTGATCCTGCCCGCGGGGAGGATCACCGTCATCGTCGGAGCCAACGCCTCAGGAAAATCGACACTGTTGCGGGGGCTCGCCCGGCTCCTGAAGCCCACGCACGGGACGGTGCTGCTGGACGGCGAGGACATCCACTCCCTGTCCACGCGGTCCGTCGCCCGGACCCTCGGCCTCCTGCCCCAGACTCCGGTTGCCCCCGACGGCATCAGCGTTACGGACCTCGTGGGCCGCGGACGGTATCCCCACCAGGGGTGGTTCCGACAGTGGAAGTCCAGCGACGACGACGCCGTGGCCGATGCGCTGGAAGCCACCGACACGCTGGAGCTCGCCGAGCGGAACGTCGACGAGCTTTCCGGCGGCCAGCGCCAGCGGGTGTGGATCGCCATGGCCCTGGCCCAGCAGACGGACATCCTCCTGCTCGACGAGCCCACCACGTTCCTGGATGTCACCCACCAGATCGAAGTACTCGACCTCGTGACAGACCTGAATCGCCGGGCCGGAACCACAGTGGTCATCGTCCTGCACGACCTCAACCTCGCGGCGCGGTACGCGGACCACCTCATCGCCATGAAGGACGGCGCGATCGTGGCGGAGGGCACGCCCTCCGAGGTCGTCACCCGCGAGACGGTGGGCGGCGTCTTCAATCTCGAATGCAGGGTGATTCCGGACCCCGTCAGCGGCACGCCCATGGTGGTGCCGCTCGGACGGCACCACAGTGCCGCGCCGGATGAACCGGGCATCCAACCGCAGGTCCCCGCGACACGGCACGGCTTCCTCTCCAACCCGCAGGACACTCTTCCTACCCAAGCAAAGGCTGCATCATGACGGATATTTCCCAGAAGGCGGTGCAGCGGACGTCGGCCATACCTGCCGTAACTGCGTTCGACGTCGTCGTGAGCCGGGTGGAGCGTGTCGGCGCGAACTTCCAGCGGATCACCTTCTCAGGAGCATGCCTCACCGGTTTCGGGGTGGCCGGGCCCCTGCTGGATTTGCGGATCAAGGTCATCATCCCCGGCGAAGGGCGGACGTGCCCGGACATCGGGGCCCTGATGCAGAGCGAAGGGGACGGCGCCGGCTGGTACCAGCAGTGGCTCCGCCTGGACCCGGACGAGCGCGGGTCGATGCGCACCTACACCGTGCGGAACTTCCGGGGTCACCTGGCAGAGCCCGAGATCGACGTCGACTTCGTGATGCATTTCGACGACGACGGCAGGGGAGGCCCCGCGTCGCAATGGGCTGCCAGGGCAGCACCGGGAGATCGGGTGTGCCTGATCGGGCCCAATGCCGCCGCCGCCCAGTGCGCCACCGCCGGGTCCTATGGCGGCATCGAGTGGAGCCCGGGGCTGGCACAACACGTCCTGCTTGCCGGCGACGAGACGGCAGTTCCTGCCGTGTGCGCCATCCTTGAGTCACTGCCGGCTCATGTGGGAGGGGATGCTTTTCTCGAGGTGTCCGATCCGGCCGACTTCCAGAAAGTCAGCACGGCGTCCTCGGTCCGGATCACGTGGCTTGCACGCGGAGCCCGGGAACACGGAGAGCTCCTGGACCAGGCGGTCCGTGAGGCGGTACGCGTCCCGGGCTGGGTGTCCCTGTCCAGGTACTTCGTGCCCGGAACGCCGGTTGTCCAGGCGGCGAGTGCCCAGGCAGTTGGCCAGGTGGCGGGTGCCCAGGCGCCGGGTTCGGCGATGTCGGACCGGACTCAGGCCGCCACAGCTCTGGCCGGGCCGGAGCCCGAAGAGGTGGACATCGACAGGACCATCCTGTGGGAGACGCCGCAGCGGCTGGAGGCCTCAGTGCTCCAATCCACGCCGAATCCCGGCCGGCTACCCGGCAGCCAGCCGTTCTACGCGTGGATCGCGGGCGAGGCCGCGATCGTGCGGGGCCTGCGCCGCTATCTGGTGCGCGACGTCGGGATCGACCGCAAACAGGTCGCATTCATGGGTTACTGGCGGCAGGGCCGGTCCGAGCTTTCATGATCCATGCGCCCGGACACGGATCCAAGGCGCTCCCGCACTAGGGGAGCGGGTTGCTGAGGATCGCCGGATCCTTCTTGCCGTGGGGCATGCGCAACCTCAGTGAATTGGGCTTCACCTCGAAGACCATGTGGGTGGCCTTGCCCAGCGGGTCGCCGTCGAGCTGGACCTCCAAAGGTTCGTGGAGCTGCACCTCGGCGCGGCTGCACTGGAAATATTCGAGTGAGGGATCCTTGCCCTTCCCGCGGGCAAAGAGCTTGCCCGCTACCGCGAGCCAGCCGAGCTTGCCCCGCGGGGCTACCGTCATGAGGTCCATCAGGCCGTCGTCGAGTTTTGCTCCGGGGAAGATCTCGAGGCCACCCATGATCTTTCCGCAGTTGCCGCCCATGACGCTGCGCAGCCTCCGATCGAAGGGCTTGCCGCCGTCGATCGTGATCGTGGTCCGGGCCGGCTTGCCAGGAAGGTTGCGGAGCCCGGCGTCGACATAGGCAAGCCAGCCCACCTTGTCCTTCAGGTCGTCCCTCGTGTCCGACATGATCGCCGCGTCGAATCCAAGACCGGCCATGACCAGGAACACCTGCGCGTCCTGCGCGCGGTCCACCGTCACATGTACCACGTCGATCTGCCGCTCGGTACCCCCGAATGCTGTCTCCACCGCGCCTTCGGGGTCGTCCACGGGTATCTCGAGGTTCCGGGCCAGCAGGTTGCCCGTGCCGAGAGGCACCAGCGCCATCACCGTGTCGGTGCCCGCCAGTTCCTCCGCCACGCAGCGGACGGTGCCGTCGCCGCCGGCCGCGATCACGACGTCGACCCCCGCCTCGAGCGCTTCCCGGGCCTGTCCGTGGCCCGGGTCCTCGGCCGTGGTCTCGATGACGAGTGGTTCCGCCCACCCATTGTCAGTAGACATCCTCGCGACTATCTCCCGCACGTCCTGGCCCGTGTTCTTGATGGGGTTGAGGATGAGCGCAGCGCGCTGCGCGGTGCCGCCGTCGTTGGTGTTCATGAAGTCCTTCACGTCTGGTCAGGCCGTCGGGTTACTAGCTTTGAGCTTATCCCCGGTCCGGGGTGCCTGCAGGAACTGCTTCGTTCGGGAATTCAGGGGCGGGGGCGGGTAATCTTGGGCGGGTGGAATTCACTCAGCGGTATGTGGCTCTCGGCGATTCCTTCACGGAGGGAGTGGGTGACTGGGATCCGGGCAGCCCCAACGGTGTCCGGGGTTGGGCCGACCGCGTTGCGCAGCAGCTCATCCTCGCCGACCCGGCCTGGGGGTATGCCAACCTCGCTATCCGCGGGAAGAAACTGCAGCAGGTCCTCGACGAGCAGATCGATGCCGCTCTGGACCTGGAGCCCACGCTCGTCACGCTGTACGCCGGCGGCAATGACATCCTGCGGCCCCGGGTCAGCATCGACAGCCTGATGGCGGCGTACGACGACGGCGTGGCCAGGCTGACTACGTCCGGGGCGGTGGTTGTGCTGTTCACCGGGTTCGATTCCTCGGGCTCCGCAGTGTTCGGCAAGACGCGCGGCCGGACCGCCGTGTATAACGAATTCGTGCGTGAGATAGCGGACGACCACGGCGCGGAGATCGTCGACTACTGGCGGATGAGGGAGTTCCAGGACTGGGGTTACTGGGACACCGACCGCATGCACATGTCATCGGCAGGGCACACCCTGATGGCGATGCGGGTCCTCGAGGCGATCAAGGCTTCGCATTCCCTTGACACCCCTGAACTCGAGGCAAGACCGGCGCTGACCCGTGCCGGGCAACTGCGGGCCGACGCGCAATGGGCCCGCGACCATGTTTCCCCCTGGGTGGGCAGGAGACTCCGCGGTATCTCCTCGGGCGACACCCTCCGGGCCAGATACCCTTCGCCGGTGCACCCGGACTGGGTCCGCGCAGGGGTCTGACGCGAAGATCCTGTTTGCTCCGGCGTGCGCTGTGCCAAGATGGGCAAATGACGACGGGTACCCAATGGCTCGACCGGGAAGAACGACGGGCCTGGCTGGCGCTCTATGCTGTCTCCTCGCTGTTGCCAGGTGCCCTCGATGCGCACCTGTTCAAGGAGGCGCGTATCACCCTCTTCGACTATCACGTGCTCGCCATGCTCTCGGAATCCGCTGATAGGACGCTTCCGATGAGCGACCTCGCGGCGCGCTCCAGTGCCTCGCTGTCCCGGCTCAGCCACGTGGTGAAGAAGCTCGAGCAGCGGGGCTGGGTGATCCGGCGGCCGTCCAGCTTCGACGGCCGGGTGACGACGGCGGAGCTCACCCCCGAGGGCCTGACCACGCTCACCGAGCTGGCCGTGTCCCACGTGGCGCAGGTCCGTGGAACCGTCTTCGATGCCCTCGACGATACCGACGTCGCGGATCTTGAACGCGTGGGAAGGAAAATCCTTGCGCGGCTCGATGCCGACTCCTGGATTCTCAGGGAAGTCCTGGGAAGTGACGTTCCATGAAGCTCCCCAGGATCCTCGCCGTCGTGATGGCCGGCGGCTCCGGGAACCGGATGGGGGCCCTGACCGCGCATCGGGCGAAACCGGCGCTTCCGTTCGGTGGGGCCTATCGGCTCATCGATGTTGCCCTGTCCAACCTGCACCACAGCGGAATTTCCGACGTCTGGATCCTGGAGCAGTACCAGCCGAAGACCATCAATGACCATCTGTCCAACGGGAGGCCCTGGGATTTGGACCGGACGCACGGCGGGCTCCGGGTGCTTCCGCCCTTCAGCGGCCTGCCGGGCGAGGGATTCGCGGAAGGCAATGCCGACGGTTTGGCGAGGCAGTCGCCGCTGATCGACCAGTTCGCCCCGGACCTGCTGCTCGTGCTCAGTGCGGACCACCTGTACCGGCTCGACTACCGCGATCTGGTGCAGACCCACCAGGAGGCGGATGCGGTGCTGACCATGGCCACCGCGCGAATGGATGGCGATGCCTCGAACCACGGCGTGGTCGAGGCGGACGGGGCGGGCCGGATCACCGGCTTCGAGTACAAGCCCGAAGAACCGAGGACACAGGTTGTCGCCGCTGAGGTCTTCCTGTACGACTGGCCGACGCTGCGGGGCATCCTGGACCTCCTGGAGTCGAGGCATGACTCCCTCGAGGACTACGGCAACCACCTCGTCCCGCACCTCGTGAGGGAAGGACTGGCGGTGGAGCACCGGATCGAGGGGTACTGGCGCGATCTCGGCACGCCTGCCACCTATCACCAGGCACACATGGATCTCCTCGACGGCAAGGCGCTCGATCTCGGCCATCCTGAGTGGCCGATGCTCACTGACGCACCCCACCTCCTGCCCGCGTTCATCGGGGAGGGAGCGGACATCGCCGATTCCCTGATCGCCCCGGGCGCCCGGATCCATGGCCGCGTTTCCCACAGCGTCATCGGCCCCGGTGTCGTCGTCGAGCACGGAGCCGTGATCGAGGACTCGGTGATCCTCGAGCGCGTGAGGGTGGGCGCGGGTGCGAACATCCGGTATGCCATCGTCGATGCCGACGCGGACCTCGGTGGGGGTCGGTCGATCCAGGGATCGGACCTTCCCGCGGTGGTCGGCTCCGATGGAGAAATCGATTCGTAGCCGGTTTGGAGCATGGGCGGTGCGCCCGTAGTATGGTATGGCGTTTGGTTGGGTCTTTCCTGCTGCGGTTTCGCTGCTGCGGAAGGTCTCCGACCGCCCGTGACTACCTGGAATTTAAGGCTCTGCCGGATCTTCGGTCCGTGTCAGGCCTAATCTTCACCGTCTTCCCTCGCGGCGAGGCACTTCGGCAGGCTCTCACCCTGCCAGGTCAACCTCCGGAAAGCTGCAGTAATAACGGTGTCATTACTGGTGGCGGGACGCTCTACAAGTGACCCCGTCACGTTCATCTAATCTGGAGGAGAGTTATGGCAGCCCACTGCCAAGTGACCGGAGCCGAGCCCGGCTTTGGACACAGCATTTCGCACTCGCACCGCCGCAACAAGCGCCGGTTCGACCCAAACATTCAGAAGAAGCGCTACTGGGTTCCGTCCCTGCGGCGTAATGTCACGCTGCAGGTTTCTGCGCGCGGCATCAAGACCATCGACGTGCGGGGTATCGACGCCGTTGTGGCAGCGATCCTCGCGAGGGGAGTGAAGCTCTAATGGCAAAGGACAAGGACGTACGTCCCATCATCAAGCTGAAGTCCACCGCGGGAACGGGCTACACCTACGTGACCCGCAAGAACCGTCGTAACGATCCTGACCGCATGGTCCTGATGAAGTACGACCCCAAGATCCGCAAGCACGTCGAATTCCGAGAGGAGCGCTAAACATGGCCAAGAAGTCAAAGATTGCTCGTAACGAGCAGCGCAAGGTCATTGTCGAGCGCTACGCGGCCAAGCGCCTCGAACTCAAGAAGACCCTCGTCGACGCCAACGCAACCGACGAGGCCCGCGAAGCCGCACGTCTGGGCCTGCAGAAGCTTCCCCGGAACGCTTCACCGGTCCGCCTGCGCAACCGCGACCAGATCGACGGACGCCCCCGCGGCACGCTCCAGAAGTTCGGCATCTCCCGTGTCCGCTTCCGTGACATGGCCCACCGCGGCGAGCTGCCCGGTGTGACGAAGTCCAGCTGGTAACAGCTGCGGGTAAAAGCTGAATCATCAGGGGAGCCGACAGCCTAGGGGTTGTCGGCTCTTCTGCGCAGAAAGCGCCGCAGATATTCGGGAAAACCCCTGAAAACCGGGCTTCTCCCGGTCAAGCTGGTAGGTTTTCGCACAGAGGCTTTTCGAATACCCCGAAAGCTCAACTGAAACAGATGTCCAGGAGGACCTAAATTGGCTAAAAACCGTAGTGAACTTGTTGCCGAGGTAGCCGCCAAGGCTGACACCAGCCAGGCTGCCGTGAACAGCGTGCTCGATGCCCTGTTCGATGTCTTCGCCGAGTCCGTTGCCAAGGACGAGAAAATCACCATCCCCGGCTGGCTCGCAGTGGAGCGCACAAGCCGCGCAGCCCGCACCGGCCGCAACCCGCAGACCGGCGAGACCATCCAGATCGCCGCCGGCCACAGCGTCAAGCTGACCGCCGGTTCAAAGCTGAAGGCGTCCGCCAAGTAGGTTTCGGTAAAGGAGAAGGACCACCCCGCTTCGGCGGAGTGGTCCTTCTCCTTTTAAGTCCGGAAGGCCTCCGGAAGTTGGCCCTTGTTCTACTGCGGGTAGAGAATGGTGGATATGTCCACAACAGCCAGGGAACCGCAGCATAGGCCGAGCCCGGTGCTGCCGGCCAGCAGGGTCCGGACGGCCCTGCTCGGCGGGGCCGTCGTCGTGGTGCTCGGGGCGCTTGTCCTCGCCCTGCTGTTCTCGGGCGCTGCTGCCGCCCGCCAACTGGGCGATCCCGGCGCGCTGACGCGCTGGGGCCTGCCCGTGGCGAAGGCGTTCAATAACGTGGGAGCCGCCGGGACCATCGGCGCGCTGGTCTTTGCGGTGGGAATCCTTCCGCGACGGCGGGACTCCGGCGACAGCCGCCGGCCGGTAGCAGGGTCGGCCGAGCATCCGGCGTTCACTCGCACCCTGTTGGTGGCGTCCGTCGCTGCGGTGATGTGGACCCTCGGCGCCCTCGGTGGAATGGTCTTCACCTACTCGGACGCCGCAGGGCTGCCGCTGAGCGCCGACCCTGCGTACACCGAGGGACTCGCCGCCTTCCTCACCGACTTCGATACGGGCCGTGCCTGGCTCATCACCGCCATGATCGCGGCAGTGGTGGCCACGCTGACGTTCGGGGTCCGGTCCCTGACGGGGCTGGCCCTGACTGCCGTCCTGGCCTTCGGCGGGCTGCTGCCGACCGCCCTCGTAGGCCACTCCGCCAGCGGCGACGACCACAACGCCGCCGTCAATTCGATCGCACTCCACCTCGTGGGCGTCTGCCTCTGGATGGGCGGCATCATCGTCCTGGCCGCCGTCGGAGGGAAGCTGGGCAGCTCGGTGCTGCCCGTGCTGAAGCGCTTCTCGGCCCTGGCCGGGTTCGCTTTCGTGCTGGTGTTCGCCTCGGGCATCGTCAATGCGAGCCTGCGGATCAGCGATCTGTCGCAACTGAGTTCCTCCTGGGGGCTCCTCGTCACGTTCAAGGCCGTAGCCACGATCCTCCTCGGCGGGATCGGCTGGATGCACCGGCAGTGGATCATCCCCCAGCTCAGAGACATGAACAGCCCCTCGGGCGCGCAGCTCTCGGCACAGCGCGTGCTGTGGCAGCTGATCGCCGTGGAGCTGCTCATCATGGGTGCCGTCTCGGGCGTCGCCGTCGCTCTCGGCCGGACCGCTCCACCCCGGAGCGAGGAACTCGCGCCGGACGCCACCCCGGCCCGGATCCTCACCAACTATGAGCTTCCGCCGGAGCTGACCCCCGCGCGCTGGTTCACGGAGTGGCGACCCGACTGGTTGTGGATCGCCTTCGCACTGACCGTGGGAGTGGCCTACATCCTCGGTGTCGTCAAGCTGCAGCGCCGCGGTGACTCGTGGTCGTGGCTGAAGCTCGCGTGCTGGCTGATCGGGCTTGTGCTGCTCACCTACTTCACGTCGGGTGCTCCGGCGATCTACGGCGCGATCCTGTTCAGCGCGCACATGGTGGACCATATGGCCCTGACCATGGTGGTTCCCCTGTTCCTGGTCCTCGGAGCGCCGGTCACCCTTGCACTGAAGGCGCTGTCGCCCCGCGGGGACGGCACGCGCGGCATCCGCGAGTGGATCCTCGTCGTCGTGCATTCCCGGCCGTCGAAGCTGGTGACGCACCCCCTGTTCGCCGCAGCGAACTTCGCCGGCTCCATCGTGATTTTCTACTATTCGCCGCTGTTCGGTTTTGCGCTGCGCGAACATGTGGGACACGAACTGATGATCGCCCACTTCCTCATCACGGGTTATATCTTCGTTCTCTCGATGATCGGCACCGACCCGGTGCCCCTGCGGGCACCCTTCCCGCTACGCATCCTGCTTCTGTTTGCCACGATGGCCTTCCACGCGTTCTTCGGCGTGACACTGATGGGATCGCCGTCCCTGCTGCAGGCATCGTGGTTCGGCAGCATGGGCCGGGACTGGGGATTGTCAGCCATCGAGGACCAGCAGCTGGGCGGTGCGGTGACCTGGGGAATCGGTGAAGTGCCCACGCTCCTGCTGGCCATCGGCGTCGCCATTATGTGGTCGCGGACCGACGCGCGGGAGACGAAGCGCACCGACCGCGCCGCGGACAGGAATAACGACGCCGATCTCACGGCTTACAATTCTATGTTCGCCGATCTGGCGGCCCGGGACACGCGAAGGCATGCCCCCGAGCCACGGGTCACCGCCAAACCAGGAGACCAAGAATGACCGACACGTCCCTGCGCACGGGCTACCGTGTGCGTGCTTCCGAACTCACGGGCCGCAACTGGCTCAACACGGGTGGGAAGCAGCTGCAGCTCGATGACCTCCGCGGGAAGATCGTGATCCTCGACTTCTGGACGTTCTGCTGCATCAACTGCCTGCATGTGCTCGACGAACTCCGCCCGCTCGAGGAGAAGTTCTCGGATGTGCTGGTGACCGTCGGCGTCCATTCGCCCAAGTTCGAGCACGAGGCGGACCCTGTGGCACTCGCGGCCGCCGTGGAGCGGTACGACATCCACCACCCGGTGCTCGATGATCCTGACCTGACCACCTGGCAGGCATACACCGCGCGCGCCTGGCCCACGCTCGTCGTCGTCGACCCGGAGGGCTACATCGTGGCCCACCTGTCCGGCGAAGGTCACGCTGCGGGTCTTGACTCCCTCGTGTCCGAACTGGTCGAGGAGCATTCGGCCAAGGGAACCCTGCACCGCGGGAACGGTCCCTACGTCCCTGCCGCAAGCACGGCAGGGGACCTGAAGTTCCCCGGCAAGCTCCTTGCGCTGCCGGCCACCGGCACCTTCCTCGCGGGGGACACGGGCCACCACCGGCTCGTGGAACTCGAGGCCGATCTGACCACGGTGCGCCGTGTCATCGGCTCGGGCAGGAAGGGATCCGCCGACGGCGGCCCCGCGGACACGGAGTTCAACGAGCCCCAGGGACTCGCGCTGCTGCCCGCCGACGTCGCCGGGCAGGTGGGGTACGACGTCGTCGTCGCTGACACCGTCAACCACCGGTTGCGGGGAGTCTCACTTGAGACCGGTGCCGTGCGCACTCTCGCCGGCAACGGTATCCAGCGGCTGCTCGACGCCGGCAACCACACCAAGGCCGGCCTGCAGGAGACTGCGTACGAGATCAGTGCAGCGAGCGAAACCCCGCGCCTCACCGACAGCCACCTCGGCACCGATGCGCTCAATGTGTCACTCTCCTCGCCGTGGGACGTGCTCTATTCGAACGTCCTGAAGCGCGTGGTCATCGCCATGGCCGGCACCCACCAGATCTTCACCTATGACCCCCTGTCGCACGCCGTGGAGGTGCTCGCCGGCACCGGTCTCGAGGGCCTGCTCGACGGCGACGCCGGGGCTGCATGGTTTGCACAGTCCTCGGGGCTGGCGGAGGACGCGAACGGTTCCATCTGGGTTGCCGATTCCGAGACTTCCGCGTTGCGCGTCCTCACCTTCGCTGAGGTGGACGGGCAGCAGGATGTCCAGGTACGGACCGCGGTCGGTACCGGTCTTTTCGACTTCGGGTTCCGCGACGGCGACGCCGAGTCGGCGCGCCTCCAGCACCCGCTCGGTGTGACGGCACTGCCGGACGGGTCGGTGGCGATCGCCGACACCTACAACGGGGCCGTGCGCCGCTACGACCCCACCACCCGTCAGGTGTCGACCCTGGTGCGGGGGCTCTCGGAGCCGTCCGACGTACTCATCGACCACAGCCCCGTTGCCGAGGGAGGCGAGCCGTTGCTGATCGTCGTCGAGACGAACAAGCACCAGCTCATCCGTGTCCCGATCCCGCGGGAAGCGCTCGCCGTTGATGAAGGAGCGTCGCAGACCCAGCGGCCGGCCACCGCTGTCACCAGCGGTCCGCTTGCCCTGACCATCCGTTTCTCCGCGCCGACGGGCCAGAAGCTCGATGACCGGTGGGGCGATCCGACGCAACTCAAGATTTCCTCGTCGCCGGAGTCGCTGCTGGTATCAGGCGGGGGCACCTCCGTGGGTCTGACGCGCGAGCTGCGGCTTTCAGAGGATGCGGGCGAGGGAGTGCTGCACATCACGGCGCGTGCCGCGGCCTGCGACGGCGAGCCCGGTGGCGAAATCCCCGACCACGCCGCCTGCCACCTGTACCAGCAGGACTGGGGTATTCCGGTGACGGTAGGTTCCGAGGGGAATGCGGAGCTGGTGCTCGATCTCCGCGGCCTCGACTGACAGCTACCGCTCGCTTCGAGGACTCGGATAGGCACGGCCGGGCTGCAGACAACGGTCGCCGCCCGGCGTCTAGAAGTCGATGACCGGTGTGACGGTGGCCGAGGAGTTCGTCACCGTCAGACGTGCATCGAACTCGAAGTCGCGGGTCTCCGAGACGTCTTCGATGGCACCCGTGAACAGGTCCTGGAGTTGCGTGTCGAGCTGCGCGGAACCGGCCAACGGGGCCAGGGCCCATCCTTCGTCGACCGGCTCGATACGAACTTCGGGATAGCGCTGGATGGACCACTGGATGTCACCCGCGAGACGCTGGCTGGTCTGGTAGTTGAACGGGCAGTTGGCGGGTTGGAAAACAGCCCGAGCGGCGCAGCCGTCAAGGAATTCCCGGATCTGCCCGTCCACGGCTTCGACCAGTGCCGCTGTGGGTGCGGGCTCCAGTGGGAGCGCGTTGTCCGCGGGATTGCTGCTGGTGACCGGAAGCGTGCGGGGCGGGGCAGCGAAGTACTCGCTGGTGTAGTGTGCAGCAAGTTCCACCGGGTAGAACGTGGGGAGGGTGTTCCTGCCCTCGGGCGTCGCTATCCGTTGGCCATTGACCGTCGATTCGGCCATGTCCCCCACGGAGACGTCGACCGTGGGCAGGGCCGAGGGGGCGAATCCCCAGGTAGGAAAGAACAGCCACTCGGATCCTGTTTTCTCCAGCGGGAACGAGGTGGTGTAGTCGGAATCTCCGATCCGATAGCTGACGGGTACGTCCACGCGGTCTTCGCCTGCCGCCATCGGTTCCCGGATCTCGACATCCTGTACCGCAGAGGCTCCCCGTTGGAGAGGGGCGCCGTCAAGGACTGCCGCGGAACCTTCCGGGACAGACGCATTGAGCAGGCCGAGCGCACGCTCACCGTTGCCGCTCCTCAGGGCGTGAAAGTATTCCTCGACCTGATGCCCTGGGCTGTACAGAGTGCTGTTGAGCACGGAAACGGTGCCGATGAATCCGGCCACGACCAGTACCAGGCCCAGCAGCCATCCGGCCATTACTCTCATTCCGGAAGTGCCCTGCATAGTCCTACGCTACCTGCCGGGCACCCGAACTACGCTCCCGACCCATCCACTGCGCAGTAATTCCCGCGTTTCCGGCGAAAAGCCGCAACTACTGCGCGATGGCTGTCCGGCACGACTCCGCAGGCAACCGCGGGACCATGCGCTGCATCCAGCGAGTCAGCCGGCAGTATGTTTCCCGCTGCCGGCTGCGGTGGAGCCGCCGGCGGATCCTGTCCCACCTGCCGATCCAGCCTGCCGGGGCGCGACCGAATCCGGTGATCCCGCCGCCCCACCGCCCTGCCTCGAGCTACCGGCATCCTGCAGCGACTGGCCCTGGGCATTCGCGATTTCCTCGGCGCGCTCCTCGTTCGCTTCCTCGGTGAGGGCGGCCCCGGCCGCAGCATCTCGCGTCAGGTTGTCCCCGGTTTCGGGATCGAACAAGTGCAGCTTCCGGGTATCAAGCCAGATTTCCGCTTCACGTCCGCCGCGGATACGGCTCGCGGCGTCGAGGGTGACCACGATCTGGGGACGCAGTTCGTCGGCATCCATGTCGCGGGCGAGATTGTTCAGGAGCTCACGCACTTCGGGGGCGGGGTCGAAGGTGATATATCCATACTGCTCGTTGCCCAGCCACTCGGTGTGCGTGAGGTTCGCCGTGAAAGTCGAACCGTGACCGAGCTTCGAATCCTCCACCAACTTGGCGTCCTCGAAGAATTCGGGCCGGACTCCTACCAGCACCACCTTCTTGCCGGCCGCTTTCGCCGCCTTCTCCGGGGTGATGGCGAGATCCCCCAGAACGGTTTTCAGGGTATTCCCCTCGACCGTGGCGGGCAGGAAGTTCATCGAGGGTGAGCCGATGAAACCCGCGACGAACAGGTTGATGGGCTGCTCGTAGAGTTCACGGGGTGAGGCGATCTGCTGGAGCTCACCCTTCTTGAGGACGGCCACGCGGTCACCAAGGGTCATGGCCTCCGTCTGGTCGTGGGTCACGTACACCGAGGTGACGCCAAGGCGGCGCTGCATCTGGGAGATCTCCGACCGCATCTGGCCACGCAGCTTGGCGTCGAGGTTGGAGAGCGGCTCGTCGAAAAGGAAGGCATCGGCCTGCCGCACGATGGCCCGTCCCATCGCCACGCGTTGGCGCTGGCCGCCCGAAAGGTTGGCGGGCTTGCGCTGCAGGTGGTCCGTCAGTTCGAGCGTCGAGGCCGCCTCGGTGACGAGCTTGTCGACCTGTTCCTCGGAGTGCTTGCCCTTGGCCAGGCGCAGCGGGAACGCGATGTTCTCGTACACGGTGAGGTGCGGGTACAGCGCGTAGTTCTGGAACACCATCGCAAGATTGCGCTCACGGGGCGCCTTGTCATTGACGCGCTTGCCGTCGATCAGGAGATCACCGTCGGTGATGTCCTCCAGGCCCACGATCATGCGAAGGAGCGTGGATTTGCCGCAGCCCGACGGGCCCACCAGGATGATGAACTCGCCGTCGGCGATGTCGATGCTGATGTCGTTGACGGCGGGGAAACCGTCACCGTACTTCTTGACCAGGTTATTGAGGGTGATTGAAGCCATGGTGCGAATCCTTTTCTTGAGCCGGAGGGCGTCAGCCCTTGACGGCGCCCGAGGTCAGGCCTGAAACAATTTGGCGTTGGAAGAGCAGAACCAGCAGGACAATCGGAATGGTGACGATGATCGCCGCGGCCGAGATTGCACCCGTCGGCGCCTCGAACTGGGAGGCGCCGGTGAAGAACGCCAGTGCGGCGGGAACGGGTCTCGCCGCTTCGGTGGACGTCAGCGATATCCCGTAGACGAAGTCGTTCCACGCGATGAAGAACGCGATGATCGCCGTCGTGAAGACGCCCGGTGCGGCGAGCGGCACGATCGCCTTGCGGAAGGCCTGCCAGGTCGTGGCGCCGTCCACCTGCGCGGCCTGCTCCAGTTCCCAGGGAATCTGCCGGAAGAACGCCGCAAGGGTCCAGATGGAAATGGGAAGGGTCAGGGACAGGTAGGGGATGATCAGGCCGAGCCACGTGTCGTACAGGCCGATGGTGCGCCACAGGTTGAAGAGCGGAGTCACGATCGAGATGACGGGGAAGATCGAGACCGCCAGCGCCGTGGTGAGGATGAGTTTCTTCCCGGGGAAATCGAGGCGTGCAATCGCGTACGCGCACAGTGTCGCCAATACGACGGCGATGAACGTGGCGATGAGTGAGATGCCGATCGAGTTGCGGAGGGCCGACAGGAAGAGTTCCTGCGCGTCGCCGACCAGGATCTGCTCGTAATTGGAGGTGGTGGCGGTTCCTCCCGTGGGAAGGAACGTTCCGCTCGTGAGGTCGCTCGGGGTCTTGAACGAGGTCGCGAGGATCGAGGCGACCGGAAAGAGTGCGTACAGCAGCACCAGTGCGCCTACGACCACCCAGAGGACTTTGTTCTTCGTGCTTTTGTCGGTCATCACTTACCCCCTTGTGAGCCGGCAAGATCCACTTTGAAGAGCTTGATGGCGATGAAACAAATGATCAGGACACACAGGAAAAGCAGTACCGATACGGCGGACCCGAGGCCGATCTCCAGCCGGCTGATGGACTGCCGATAGGCCAGGAGCGAGAGCACTTCAGTTCCGTACGCTCCGTTGGTCATGATGAACACGTTGTCGAAGATGCGGAAGGCGTCCAGTGCCCGGAACAGCACGGCCACCATGATGGCGGCTTTCATGTTGGGGATGATGACCTTGCGCATCTGCTCCCACCACGTTGCTCCGTCCACCTTCGCGGCCTCGCTCAGTTCGTCCGGTACCTGCGCGAGGCCGGCCAGGAGGAGCAGCGAGATGAATGGTGTGGTCTTCCAGATTTCGGAGGCCATGATGACGAAGAGGGCGGTGCCGGTCTGGGCGAACCAGTTCAGGTTCTCGTCGATTCCGGGAAGCCAAGAGAACCAGTTGTTGACGTAGCCGGAGTTGATGTCGAACGCGTAGAACCAGGCGAAGGCCGACACCACGGTGATGATGCCGTAGGGCACCAGGATGGCCGTGCGAAGGATTCCGCGGAACGACTTGATCGCCTTGTGCATGACCAGGGCGAGCGCGAAACCAAGCACCAGTTCGACGGCGACGGTGATGACCGTGATGAGTACGGTGGTCCACAGGTCACTCCACCAGACAGGATCGGTGAGGATGACGGCATAGTTGCCGAGACCGATGAACTCGCGCTCATCCGGCGCGGTGAGCCGGAACTGGAACAGGGATTCGTAGATGGCCTGCAGGATCGGGTACGCCGTCACCAGGAGCATGACCACGAAGGCGGGGCCCGCAAGGATCCAACCGAGTTTCCGTTCGGCCCGTGCCCGGTCGCTGTAGTGCTGGGTCGGCTTCTTCCTTGGTGTATCCCTGGTCGCGACGCCCGGCTCCCGATCCGGATTCCGTGTCGGGTTCGCTGGTTTCGCTGGAATCGCTGACGTCATAGCAATTGCTCCCCTCGAAGGACCGAGGTAATGAATTCGGCGGAATTTTCAGGAGTTGTCTCCGGATCGACGCTCGCGGGCGGTGCCCACGTCTGCTGGAGCCCCGTCGACACTTCGTTGTAGAAGGGCGTCTGAGGTCGCGGAGCGGACTGCTGGAGCGAATCCCGGATCGTCTCAGCCATGGGGAACGTCTCCTCGATCCGAGGGTCCTCATATGCTTCGGTGTTCGACGGAGGGTTGCCGTTGGTGATGAAATACTCGGCCTGGTTCTCCACCGAGACGATGCATTCGATCGCCTCGTAGGCGAGGGCGGGGTTATCACTTTCCGCTCCGACGCCAAGGTCGATGCCGCCGAGGGGTGGGGCAGCTTCCTCGCCCTCGGCAACCTGCGGGTAGATCGCCCATCCGATGTCTTCGATAAGGGCTTCGTCGAGGGTTCCGGCCTCTACCGCGGCGAGCGTCGCGGGCCAGACGAAGGGGTAGTTGACCATGAATGATCCGGAATCTCCCTGGAAGCCGATCATCGAGGTGTTTTCGTCCTGGGTTGCGAGGCCGGGACCGCCGAGGCCTTCCTCGCCGATGGTGGAGATGATCCGCGCAGCTTCGGTGCCGGCTTCCGAGACAAGCCCCAACTCGATCTCGTCCGCAGTTGCCTCAGGGTTGGCCACGATGGATCCGCCGGCCGACTCGATGAGTGCATTGATCCACACCGTCATGGATTCCGCCTGCGCTCCCTGCACGCCCAGGGTTTTCTCCTGCGACGCTGCGGCTTCCATGACCTGGTCCCACGTGACCGGCTGCGTCATATCCAGCCCTGCGGCTTCGGCCACCGATTCGCGATACCAGAGGATCTGCGTGTTGGCCCAGAACGGCACCGTGACCAGTTCGTCCTTCCAAGTCGCGCCGGCGAGCGCTCCCTCGACCACGTTCTCGGTGGTGCGCTGCGCGACGTCGTCCGGTACGGGAGCGAGGAAACCGGGCTCCGCGAGCTCCGGAATGAACGGCGGGTCGAGGCTCATGATGTCGAGCGACGAATCCCCCGCCGCGAGCCTGCGTGCGAGCTGTTCGCGCTGAGAGGCGGCGTCGCTCGGCAACAGGGACGTTTCGATGCGGTACGCGCCACCGGACTCCTCGGTGCATCGCTCCGCGATTGCCGCTTGCCCGCCGGCGTCGGGGTTGATGTACCAAGTCAGGGTGTTGTCACCTTCGGCAGGGCCACAGCCGCTGACCAGCAGGGTTCCCATCATCACTGACGCGACCGCCGCGGCCCTTGGGCGGCTTCGGGCGGAACTGCGTTTTCTTCGATTTATCGGCATTCCTACCGAGCCTCCACATCTTTGTAGCCAGCTCGACCGACACCCCAAAATGAAACGCCAGCCTGAGCAACCTTCGTTTTTTGACCATATGCCTAAGCGGAAGAATTCGCTAGGCAGTACCCTGATCGATTGCGTGAGGGCACCTGGCATGGCGCTTGTGTAAGGTGGCGGGGCCGATGAGCGGCCTGCGGGGGACGGCGCGGGGCTCTGGGGACGCACTCAAGAGCGCTGGAAATGCGGAGAGCGGGCGACGGGAATCGAACCCGCGTATCGAGCTTGGGAAGCTAGCGCTCTACCATTGAGCTACGCCCGCGCGGCAGTTGGAACCGCTCCATAACCCTACAACAGGTTCAGGGCGATGGAGGCCGCTCCTGCTCCCGGCCGGGCATGACAGCCGACCCGGGAGCTTCTGCCTTGGCCCGGTCCAGCAGTTCCCTGAACGGCTCGCCGAGGCGGCTCTCAGGGAGGGTCGCCTCGTGGTAGCCGATGACGATCCGATAGACGAAGCGGTCGCGCTGCGTGTCGGGTACCGCGGCATCGGAGGACTGATTACTCGGGTTCTCATCCCGGTGGGCGGCTTCCTCCACCAGCGGCACCCAGCGTTCCTCCGCCTCGGAGCGGCTCACTTCGACGTTCCAGGTCCGGGTAAGGCCCGCGAAGCCGCCGGAGCGGGAAATTTCGATCCTCACTGGTCCACTCCCACGGTTTCCCACGCGCTGGAGACAGCGGCAGCTTCCTCCGAGTCCTTGCCGAAGCGTGTACGGGCAGCGGCCACGGTGGCCTGCGCGAACTGGGAGAAAGTGCATTCGGCGGGCACCGCACCACCGGTTGCGGTGTCGAACCAGATGTGGCCGGCACGTTCCCAGGCGCGCCCCCCGAGCCTGCTGGCCACCAGGTAGAAGGCGTGGTTGGGGATTCCCGAGTTGATGTGGACGCCGCCGTTGTCGGCTTCGGTCTCCACATAGTCGGCCATCGTTGCCGGCTGGGGGTCCTTGCCGAGGATGTCGTCGTCGTAGGCTGTTCCCGGCGCCCGCAACGAGCGCAGCGCGTTGCCCTGCACACCGTCAGCGAAAATGCTTTCCCCCACGAGCCATGATGCGTCGGCTGCATCCTGACCTAGCTCGCGCTGTTCCACCAGCACCCCGAAGACGTCGGACAGGGACTCGTTGAGTGCGCCGGACTGGCCCTGGTATTGCAGGTTGGTGGAGTACTGGGTGAAGCCGTGGGTCAACTCGTGGCTGATGACGGTCAGCGAGGCCGTGAAGCGGCCGAAAATCTCGCCGTCGCCGTCGCCGAAGACCATGCGTTCACCGTCCCAGAACGCGTTGTCGTACCTTTCGCCATAGTGGACGGTAGCCTCGAGGGGCAACCCCGCGCCGTCGATCGATGAGCGCCCGTACACGTCGTTGAAGAGCGAATAGGTGGCACCGAGGCCGTCGTAGGCCTCGTCCGCTGCGGCGTCGCCGGTGGGCGGCTTACCCTCGCCGCGCACGAGGGTTCCGGGCAGCATTTCCTCTCCTCCGGCGTCGGACACCCTGCGCTGCAGTTGCGACACCACAGCTGTCCCCCGGCGGACGGGAGCGGCGAGGGCGAGGGACCGCCCGGCAACCAGCGGAGGTAACTGGACCAGTGCCCGGCGGGCCGAATCCGCGGCGGCGGCGTGGCGCGGATCGCTGCTTTCGGCGATGGTCACCAACAGATGGGGTGGGATGATGCTGCAGACGTGCATTGGACCTCCTGGGTTGCACCTAAACCTAGTCCGCCCCTCCGACAGTGCCAATGGGGACTCCTCCAACGGAAATACCTCCAGCGGATCCGGGAGCGCCGGCCCCGTAGGCTGACGGCATGAGCGTCGAGAAGAACACCCGCAGCCTGGAGGCCGGGATCGAGAAGGACCTGTCAGGGAAGATGAGCTACGGGTCATACCTCTCCCTTGAAACGCTCCTGGACGCGCAGAACCCCGTGAGCAGTCCGGTGCACCACGATGAGATGCTGTTCATCATCCAGCACCAGACCTCGGAACTATGGCTCAAACTGGTCCTCCACGAACTCCGGGCCGTGCGGATCCACCTGCAGCGCGACAATCTCCGCTCGGCGATGAAGGGCATCGCGCGGATCAAGCACATCCAGCGGTCGCTGACCGAGCAGTGGTCGGTCCTCGCGACGCTGACGCCGTCGGAGTACGCGGAATTCCGCGGCGATCTCGGTGCTGCGAGCGGGTTCCAGTCCTATCAGTACCGCGCCGTCGAGTTCCTGCTAGGGAACAAGAACGGGGCGATGCTGCAGGTCTTCGCGGGCGACCCGGCCGCTTCCGAACTGCTGGAGGAGCTCCTGGCGCAGTCGAGCATCTATGACGAGTTCATCGCATTCCTTGCCCGGCGCGGGTACAGCGTGCCGACGGTGCTTCTGGAACGCGATGTGACCCAGGCCCACGTCTTCAGCCCGGAACTGGTGCAGGTCTACCGACACGTCTACGAGAACGCGGCGGAGCACTGGGATGTCTACGAAGCCTGCGAGGAACTGGTGGATCTCGAGGACAATTTCCAGCTGTGGCGTTTCCGGCACCTGAAGACCGTGGCCCGCACCATCGGCTTCAAGACGGGCACGGGAGGTTCCTCCGGCGTCGGTTTCCTGCAACGGGCGCTCGAGCTCACGTTCTTTCCGGAGCTTTTCGCCGTCCGTACCGAGATAGGTAGGTGACTGGTAACGTTGAACGGTGCTGATTTCCGACCGCGACATCCGAGCCGAAATTTCCGCAAACCGTATTGTGCTGGAGCCGCACGACGATGCGATGGTGCAGCCCTCGAGCGTAGACGTGCGGATCGACCGCTATTTCAGGCTTTTCGACAACCACAAGTACGCGCACATCGACCCTGCTGAGGATCAGCCCGACCTCACCCGGCTCGTCGAGGTTGCTCCCGACGAGCCCTTCATCCTGCACCCCGGCGAATTCGTGCTCGGCTCGACGTTCGAGATGGTGACCCTGCCGGATGACATCGCCGCCCGACTGGAAGGCAAGTCCTCGCTCGGGCGCCTCGGGCTGCTCACCCACTCGACGGCGGGCTTCATCGACCCGGGCTTCTCCGGGCATGTCACCCTTGAGCTCTCCAACATGGCCACACTGCCCATCAAGCTGTGGCCCGGCTCCAAGATCGGCCAGTTGTGCTTCTTCCGGCTCACCTCCCCCGCCGAGCATCCCTACGGCTCGGGGACGTACGGCAACCGGTACCAGGGCCAGCGCGGCCCGACGGCGTCGCGCAGCCACCTGAACTTCCATCGCACATTGATCCCACCCCCCGCTCATTGAGCACCTGGGGTCGGCATCCGCGCCGCGGGGCAGCCAAATGTGCCTGATCAGCGGGGGCCGGGGGTCCTGCATCAGGGGAGGTCAGGCATCCGGCACGACGGCGGCGGCGACCTTCGCGGGTGGTTTGACCGGGAGCAGCAGGAGCAGGCCCGCCAGCAGCACCACCAGAATCCCGGCGATGCCGTAGCGCTGTTCCCCGAAGATCCCGATCGCCAGGGCAAACAGTGCGGGCGCCAGGAAGCTCACCGCCCGCCCGGTGGTCGCGTAGAGACCGAACATCTCCCCTTCCTCGCCAGCGGGTGCCAACCGGGCGAGGAATGCCCGCGAGGATGACTGGGCGGGGCCGACGAACAGCGTGAGCATCAGGCCGAAGGTCCAGAACGTCGTGTCCCCCGTCCAGGTGTAACCGAAGAACGCATATGTTTCGGCCCCGAGGACCAACACGGCCGTACCGGCGAACAACAGGCCGACCAGGGCGACGATGATCACGCGTTTCGATCCTGCCCGGTCATCGAAAAAACCTCCGATCACCGACCCGACAGCGGCGATGATGTTCCCCGCGATGGCGAAGAGAATGACCTCGCTGAAGGCGAAGTTGAAGGTGCCCGCAGCAATGATGCCGCCGAAGGTGAAGACCGCGGCGAGCCCATCACGGAAGACGGCGCTGGCGAGCAGGAAGAAGATGGTGTGGGGGCTCGTCCGGTAGATCGCCCTCACGCGGCGAATCAGCAGCCTGTAGGTAGCAGGGAAACTGAGGTGCGCGGTTCTTGCCTGCCGTGGCACTTCGGGCACGGCGAACAGCACGGGAAGGGCGAAGGCAAGGAACCAGACCGCGGAGAAAACCGCCACGAGACGGATGTTCAAACCGTTCGCCGTCTGTGCCCCCGGCCAGTCGACCACGGGTTGGATGAAAGCCACGAGCACGATGACGAGCGCCACTATGCCTCCCACATAGCCCATCGCCCAGCCGAAGCCGCTGACCTTGCCGACGGTGGCCGGAGTGGAGATCTGCACCAGCATCGCGTTGTAGTTGACTCCGGCGAACTCGAAGAAGATGTTGGCGGCGGCGATCAGGGCCACTCCCAGGATGAGCAGTTCGGGGCGTGGGAGGACGAAGAAGCACAGAGCCGTCAGGGAGGCCACGATCAGGGTGTTGACGCCGAGCCAGAACCTGCGACGACCGCTGCTGTCGGAGCGCTGGCCCGTGACCGGCGCAAGCAGGGCGATCAGCACTCCCGCTGCCGCAAGTCCCCAGCCCAGATACTGCGAGGCATGCTCTTCACCGCCGAACGGCTCCGATGTGAGGTAGACCGTGAAGACGAAGGTTGTCATGACCGCGTTGAAGGCCGCCGATCCCCAATCCCAGGATGCCCAGGCGAGCACGGACCTGCTGAGGATCCGCCCGGTAGGGGAGGGCATCGCGGTCCCCGTCGAGAGGCCGGCTCCCGGCCCGGGCAACTGCTGGTCTTGGCTCATACCGCACATGCTAGCCGTTCGTCGGAGCCGACAGATCCGCGAACACAGCGACAGGGAAATCCCCAAAGTATTCCTCAGGTAGAATGGTTATAAGCCTCCCCGACCGTCCTCCAATGGAAGATCAGGAAACCGACTTGCTTCCACTGCTGATCGTCCTGTTTGCAGTGGCCCTGGTGGCGCCGGTGCTGTTCCAGCGGATGGGCCGATCAGCTTTCTTCGTACTGGGCGCAGTCCCCGCAGCCGGCTTCGCATGGCTCCTCGCCACCTATCCCCGATACACGCAGAGCGACCAGACGGCGACGGCGTCGATGCCGAATGCGCCGCCGTCGGTGGTCTACCGCTGGATTCCCGACCTGCAGCTCGAGCTGGCGTTCCGGATGGACGCGTTGGCCGCGGTGCTCTCCCTCCTGATCCTCGGCGTCGGCGCGCTGGTCCTCTTCTATTGCGCCCGGTACTTCAAAAAGGAGGATCCCGACATCGGGGCCTTCGGTGCGCAGCTCCTGGCATTCGCGGGCGCGATGTTCGGCCTGGTCACCGCCGACGACCTCATTCTCCTGTTCATCTTCTGGGAACTGACCACCATCCTTTCCTACCTGCTGATCGGCTACTCACGGCACCGCCTCGCGGCGCGCCGGGCAGCACTTCAGGCGTTGATCGTGACGACACTCGGCGGACTCACGATGCTGGTCGGGATCGTGATGCTCGGGCAGACAGCGGGAACCTACCGGCTTTCCGGGATTCTGGGCCGGTCGGAGGAGCTCCTGGCCAATGGTGCAGTCGTCGACGTCGCTGTGGTGCTCCTGCTCGTCGGTGCCGTGACGAAATCGGCGCTCGTGCCGTTCCACTTCTGGCTTCCGGCCGCCATGGCGGCACCTACGCCGGTGAGCGCCTATCTTCACGCGGCAGCGATGGTCAAGGCAGGGATCTACCTCGTGGCGCGCCTTGCGCCCGGCTTCTCGGAGTCCGCCTACTGGTTCGGTGTCCTGATGACCCTCGGCCTCGCGACCATGCTGGTCGGTGGCTGGCGCGCGCTGCGCCAGTTCGACCTCAAGCTCATCCTCGCCTACGGAACCGTGAGCCAGCTCGGGTTCCTGACCATGGTGGTGGGCCTCGGCGGGGCCGAAGGTGCCCTCGCAGGACTCGGACTCCTGCTCGCCCACGGATTCTTCAAGGCCACGCTCTTCCTGGTGGTCGGCATCATCGACCACCAGTCCGGAACGAGGGACATCCGGAAACTCTCCGGTATTGCACGCTCCGCCCCATGGCTCGCCGTCATCGCCGTCATCGCCGCGGCATCGATGGCAGGGGTCCCGCCCCTGTTCGGTTTCGTGGCGAAGGAATCCGTCTACGAAGCCTTCGTCCACCTCGCCGGTGTTGAGGGTCTGCCGGGGCTGCTCCTCCTCATCGGGATCGTCACCGGCTCGGTCCTGACCTTTGCGTACAGCGCCCGTTTCCTGTGGGGCGGGTTCGCGCCGAAGAAGGAGCAGAAGCCGACGCCCTTCAGGCGCGTACGCAAATCGTTCCTCTTCGCACCCGCCGTCCTGACCCTCGCCACGGTCGTTTTCGGTCTGTGGCCGGCACCCCTCGATGCCGCCGTCCAGCCCTATGTCTCACTGTTCGCCGCCCCGGAGGAGGAGCTGCACCTCGCGCTGTGGCACGGCGTCACGCCCGCGCTGCTGCTGTCGGTACTGACCCTGGGAGCAGGAACCCTGCTGTTCCTGCTCCGCGACGCCATCGAGCGCGCCCAGGGCAGGATCCGTCCGGTGGTCGACGCCGAGCGCGCCTACCGGAACAGCATCGGAGTGCTCGACGACGTCGCGGTCTGGGTCACCGGCCGCACCCAGCGCGGTTCGCTCAGCTTCTACCTTTTCGTGATCCTCACCGCGGCGATCCTGACGCCGCTGTCGGCGCTGATCCTGCTGGACGCTCCGATGCCCACGAGCTGGCGCTGGTTCGACTCCCCGGCGCAGGCGCTCGCCGGCATCGTCATCATTGTCGGCGCGCTCGCTGCGCTGCGGGCCGACAAGCGGTTCATGGCCGTTCTCATGGTGGGGGTGACCGGGTACGGGATGGCGTTGATCTTCGCGTTGCAGGGGGCGCCCGACCTCGCACTGACCCAGACCCTCGTCGAGACGATCGTGCTGGTGGCCTTCGTCCTCGCCCTGCGTTCGCTCCCCGCACGGCTGTGGAACCGGGACCCCAGTCGCCAGCGACTGTTGCGCGCCGGCCTCGGAATCGCTTTCGGCGGAGTCATGGCAGTTATTGCGATGGCCTCGATGGCATCGCGCAACGCGGCTCCCGTCTCGCTCGCATTTCCCGAGCTCGCCTACGACGAAGGCGGTGGCAAGAACGTGGTCAACGTCCTCCTCGTGGATATCAGGGCCTGGGACACCTTCGGTGAGATATCCGTCCTGACGATCGCCGCAACCGGTATCGCGAGCCTCATCTTCATCCGCGGCAGGGGGGACAAGCGGCGGCGGGCCGAGGGCATCGAGTCGGGGACGGTGGACCGTGGCCAGGAACCGCTGACCCGCACCGGGCGCGAGGAAGCGGCACTTGCGCTGGCCAAAACCTTCGCGACGGTCTCCAGGGATGCCTGGCTGGTCGCCGGCCGGACCCTCGCCCCGGAACGGCGATCAATCATCTTCGAAGTCGTCACCCGGCTGCTGTTCCACTCGATCATCATTCTCTCGGTGTATCTGCTGCTGGCGGGCCATAACCTCCCCGGCGGCGGCTTCGCAGGGGGACTCACTGCTGGTCTTGCACTGACGGTGCGGTACCTTGCGGGGGGCCGGTTCGAACTGGCTGAGGCGAGCCCCGTGAGCGCAGGCCTGCTGTTGGGTGCAGGCCTCGCCACGGCGGCGCTCACCGCCGTCATGCCGCTTGCGTTCGGTGGAGCAATCTTCCAGAGCTATATCCTCGAATTCGCGCTGCCGGTCTTCGGCGACATCAAGTTCGTCACCTCCACCGTTTTCGACATCGGTGTCTACCTGATCGTGGTGGGTCTCGTGCTCGATGTCCTGCGCAGCCTCGGCTCGGAAATCGACGAGCGCAGCGAGGGCCAGGAGAGGGTCGAAGAGCAGGGGGCGCTCAAGCACCGCCACAGGAACCATACGGAGACAGGGGAGGGGATTGTCCAATGAGCGTCAACATCACGCTTCTGATCGTCATGGCGGTCCTTTTCGCAGCCGGCGTGTACCTGATCCTCGAGAGGAGCCTGACGCGGGTGCTCCTTGGCCTGATCCTGCTGGCCAACGGCGCGAACATCCTGTTGCTGTCCACCGGAGGGCCGGCTGGCCAGGCACCGCTCTATAAGGAAGGAACGCCCGCGGAAGCCTACTCGGACCCGCTTCCACAGGCGCTGATCCTCACGGCGATCGTCATATCCTTCGCCGTCACGGCCTTCCTGCTGGGCATCATCTACCGCTCCTGGGTGCTCGGGCGGCGGGATGACGTGCAGGACGACATCGAGGACCGCCGCGTGGCCGGCCAGAGCAGCTTCGATGCCGAGGACGACGCCGACGTACCCGTGGAAACCACGGAGTTCACGGACCAGGGCACCGATCCGGAAACGATCCAGGAAGCCGAGGAGCGGCCGGGCTCGCAGCGGCCGGGCCTGTTGAACGACTCGAGGGAGGCGCAGTGAATGTAGCTGACCTGGCGCCGCTGGCCGTCATCCTTCCGTTCCTCGGAGCGGCGGTGGCGTTCGTCCTGATCCGTCATTCGCGCTCGCAGCGCGCCGTGAGTATTTCGACCCTGAGCGTCACCCTCCTGATCGAAGTGCTTCTCCTGCTCAATTCGCCCAACGGTACGCATGCCGTCCGGCTGGGCGGCTGGGATGCGCCCTTCGGAATCACGCTCGTGGTGGACCAGTTCTCGGCGCTGATGCTCGTGGTGTCCTCGGCGGTGAGCCTCGCCGTCCTGATCTACGCGACGGGACAGGGCACCACCGACGGTGACGAGGACGGACCCGTCTCGATCTTCCATCCGACCTACCTGATCCTGGTGGCAGGGGTCTCCAACGCCTTCCTGTCAGGCGACCTGTTCAACCTGTACGTGGGCTTCGAGATCCTGCTGACGGCGAGCTATGTGCTGATGACCCTTGGCGGGACGACGCCGCGCATCCGTGCGGGTGTGACCTATGTCGTCGTCAGCGTGGTGTCCTCCATGTTGTTCCTCATCGCGATCGCCATGATCTACGGCGCCACCGGCACCGTCAACATGGCGGACCTTGCGGTGAAGCTCGAGGACGTCGATCCTGCCACCCAGTTGATGCTCCACCTCATGCTCCTGGTTGCGTTCGGGATCAAGGCGGCCGTGTTCCCGCTGTCCTTCTGGCTCCCCGACTCCTACCCGACCGCTCCTGCTCCAGTGACCGCCGTGTTCGCAGGACTCCTCACCAAGGTGGGCGTCTACGCCATGGTGCGGGTCGAAACACTGCTGTTCCCCGGCGACCGCATCAACACGCTGCTCATGGTGGTGGCGTTGCTGACCATGCTCGTCGGAATCCTGGGCGCGCTGGCGCAGTCGGACATCAAGCGGCTCCTGTCCTTCACCCTTGTCAGCCATATCGGCTACATGGTTTTCGGACTGGCGATTTCGACCCGTCTGGGGCTCGGTGCCGCGGTGTACTACGTGGCCCACCACATCACCGTGCAGACGAGCCTTTTCCTGGTCACCGGTCTGATCGAGCGGCGCGGCGGAACGGCGAACATGGACCGGCTCGGCGGACTCGCGAAACTCTCGCCCGTCCTCGGGGTGCTCTTCTTCCTGCCCGCGATGAACCTCGCGGGAATTCCCCCGTTTTCCGGGTTCCTCGGGAAACTGGGCCTCATCCAGGCCGGCGTCGAGCTCGGGACGCCGCTGGCCTATGTGCTGGTTGCCGGCGGTGTCCTGACGAGTCTGCTCACGCTACTGGTCATGGCGCGAGTGTGGAATCGCGCGTTCTGGCGGCGCCCCACGGATGCAACGCACCCCGATCCGATCCTGCTCGCGACCAAGGAGGACGGCTCCCGGCTGCGCACCTCGCGCCATGTGGTGAGTAAGTCCTCGGGCAGGTTCGCCGGGCGCAGTCCCGTGCTGCTCCTGCCGAAGACGATGGTGGGACCGACCGCGGGTCTCGTGGGACTGGGCCTGGCCCTGACCCTGCTGGCAGGCCCGCTGTTCACCCTCAGTGACCGTGCCGCGCAGGAGATGCTGGACCGCACTCCCTACATCGACGCGGTGCTGGGAACGGAGGACCCACAGTGACCCGGCAGCGGATTCCACTGATCACCGAACTGCCCCTGGTGATCTGGCTCGTGATCGTGTGGGGGGCGCTGTGGCAGGACTTCAGTGCGGGCAACCTGATCTTCGGTGCGGTGATCGCCTATGGAGTGGTGAACGTGTTCTACCTTCCGCCCGTGGAACTCAGCGGCAGGTTCAACGTGTTGTGGGCGCTGCCCTTCGCTGCCCGGTTCCTGTTCAAGCTGGTGGCGGCGAGCGTCGACGTGTTCTGGCTCGGCGTGTCGAAGGGGCCACGGCTCCGCAATGCGGTGGTCGCCGTCCAGCTGCGCAGCTCGTCGGATTTCCTGGTCACGGCGACAGGCCACGCCCTGTCCCTGATTCCCGGTTCCCTGGTGCTCGAAGTGGACCGCTCGACATCCACCCTCTACCTGCACTGCCTGAACGTGAACTCCGACGACGATGCCGCCGCCATTCGCAGTGACGTCCGTGCCACCGAAGCCTGGCTCATCCGTATTCTGGGGACGAAGGAGGACCTGGCACTGCTGCATGCCGAGGACCGTTTCGCGCGGGAGAGGGAGGTCGGGCCTTGATCGCGGTGACGTATGTGGTCGGCCTGATCCTCGCGCTCGCCGCCGCGTGTGCGCTGTACCGGGTGGCACGCGGTCCCTCGATCCTCGACCGGGTCCTCGCAGTCGACGTCATCCTGGCCATCATCGGCGCAGCGCTCGCGACCCGGATGGTGGTGACCGGGAATCTCGACAACCTGGTTTTCCTGGTGGTGGCATCCGTGGTCGGCTTCGTCGGCTCGGTTGCGGTGGCCCGTTTCGTCACGGACAGGAAATGATCGTGGACAGTCTGCAACCCGCGCTCGACGTCGTCGTTGCCGTCCTGCTCATCAGTGGAGCCCTGATGTCCCTGGCGGCGGGCATCGGCCTGGTTCGGTTTCCGGATCTTTTGTCGAGGATGCATGCAGCCACCAAGCCGCAGGTGCTGGGGCTTCTGCTGTTCCTGCTGGCCCTCGCGGTGGAGTTCCGCAGCTGGGCGCTTGTCCCCGTGCTGCTGGTCTGCTGGATCTTCCAGCTCCTCACCAGTCCGGTTTCCGCACACATGGTGGGTCGGGCCGGTTACCGGACCCGGCACATGCGCCGCGATCTCCTGACGACCGACGAACTCGACGACGTGGTGGAAAAGGCAGCCCGCCGGCGCGAAGGTGGGTCGGAGGGAAGGGGTGTCCAGCCGGGCCCCGACTGAACACCCCCAAGTTGCGTTCTTCGATGCTCAGGTGAGTCCGCGTGTCCGCGCAAAACGGTCGATGGCCTGCTGCGTGGTGCGGTTGGTGAGAACCTGGATAGTGGTGCTGACAGCCCCCGAGATGATAGCGAATACCAGCGCAGCGCGGAGGGTGTTCTCAAGACCGTCCTTGCTCTTGGGTGGGGCTTCGCCGGTGACTTTGTGCCAGATGACATCCACGAGCTTGGTGCCGACGAATCCGGCACCCACGCTCAGCCCGGCTCCGAGGATTTTGAAAAGAATCTGCATTGCGGTGTCTCCTTTTGTCGGCGTTTTCCTTCGCCCAGCCTAGCCTTGCTGCCATTGTGACGGGTAATAAGCGCCCAGCGCGGACGGATACTTTATGCTCTTCTCGAGGGCTCATTGAGACTGCGCAGTATCGGCTTGCCTGGAGCTCGTGTTGCTGTTCCTCCTTCGATGTTCGGTACTACAACGGAAGGCTTGGCGAGCCATGAACAAGGACGATCTCCACCGGATCCAGGTGGCGGCGGCGGACAAGGAAGCTGCGGCCTTCGAGTTCGACCATGCTGCACTGAACCTCGAGGAGGCGGTGGCCGCGGCCCTGCGCCATGGTGAGGATGCCATGCTCATCGCCGAGGCGGCGGACCTTCCGGGCTCCGAGGTGCTTCAATTGAAGGGCGGGTTGGAAAGCGAGCCCGAGGTTTGAAGAAGAGGGGGAGTTGTCATGGATGCAAACCGGCAGCACTGGTTCACCGTTGAAGCCGCATCCCTGCCCGGCGTCGACCACGGCGACGTGTGGCTGAACTACATCAGCATGGGTGGAAGCTGCGGCGATGTCGAAGTGGCGGCCTACCTGAACGGGCTGCTGCTTCTGGATCCGATGCAGCGGGACCTCATTGCCCATGCGGTCAACGAACTGCTCGACGATATCGCCTCCCCTGATTGCCGTGCTCACTACAGCTCCGAAGCCGTGGCCCTTGCCTCGGGTTATGCGGCGGACAGCTTCCGAAATGACACGTGCCCGAACTTCCCACTGGTCCAGTCCGCATCAGAAGAGGCGGAGATCCAACGGCTGGACTCCCTTCGGCAGACAGGGCTGCTGCATACCCCGGCAGAGGAACGCTTCGATCGGATCACGCGACGGGCCAAGGACCATTTCGGCGTCAGCTCGGCGTCGATCGCGCTGATCGGCGAGGAGGATCAATTCATCAAGTCCGTTTCCGGGCCCATCGGTCAGAACGTGCCGCGCGAAATCTCCTTCTGCAATGAAACCATCCGCTTCGCCCGCATGATGGTGGTCGACGACGCCCTGCTCGACCAGCGTTTCACAGCGAACCCGCTGGTCACGGAAGCACCGCATATCCGTTTCTACGCCGGGCACCCCCTGACGGGGCCGGGCGGCTGGAGGATCGGGACGCTGTGCGTCATCGACGACAAGCCCCGGACGTTCACCAAGGAAGACGAGGACGAATTGCGCAGCCTGGCAGGTATGGTCCAGTTCGAACTGAGTTCCCGATCTCAGTAGTGCAACGCTTGGTCTTGTCTGGTGTTACCCCTGTGACTCCTGTGTAGTATTTGGTCACGAGCGTCCTTATCGCGTATCACTCAGCTGCTGGGAAAGGTAGGTTCCATGTCCCAGCCCAGCAAACTCACTCCTGATGCAGATACGTCCATGCGCACCCTCGAACACCTGATTCGTCGGGTGGGTGATGGTGAGGAGGAGGCGTTCGAGGCCCTGTACGAGCGCACCTCCCGTCGGGTATACGGATTGGCCTTGAGGGTTCTGCAGAATTCCGCCATGGCTGCGGAAGTAGCCCAGGAGGTCTACTTGTTGGTGTGGACGACGGCCCGGACGTACGATCCCTCCCGTGGCTCCCCACAAAGTTGGCTCTTCACGCTCACTCATCGCCGTGCGGTCGACCGCGTGCGGAGCGAGCAGAGCTCACGGGAGCGGAGTGCCCGCCATGCACAGGAAGTGTCTGCGCTCAAGGTGGATTCAGTGGATGAAACCGTGCACCACACGATCATGACCGAAACGCTGCGGTCGTGTCTTTCCTCCCTCACTGTCCGCCAGGCCGAAGCAGTCACCCTCGCTTACTACGACGGTCTGACCTATGCCCAGGTGGCTGACCGGCTCGGGCTGAAATTGCCTACGGCCAAATCACGTATCCATGGCGGCCTGGCCCGCTTGCGGGCTGCGATGGAGCAGCAGGGGTACAACGCACAACCCCGTTAGCTGTACGGAGCCGGAATGCACTGCGTGTGAATTACCCGCCAGCACCCAATCCGAAAGTGTTCGGCGACCGAATAGTGCTCTGATAGCAATCAATGCATCCTGCAGACATCACTCGTGCAGCAATCATCAGGAGAAGTACCATGACCACAACATCGAGGTCCCGCTCCGGGGCGAAGACGAATATCCAAAAGGCGGCAGCCGCTGTTGCGGCTGTCTTCATTCTTGTCGGAATTCTCGGGTTCATCCCAGGAATCACCACGGACTACAGCCAACTGGGCTTTGCCGGACACGGGTCCGGTGCGCTGCTATTGGGCCTGTTCCAGGTTTCCATCCTGCACAACCTGGTTCACCTGCTTTACGGTGTTGTCGGCCTCGCTTTGGCCCGCTCTTCCCAGGGCGCGCATTCCTATCTGCTGTACGGGGGAGTGATCTACCTGGTCCTCTGGATTTACGGACTGGTCATCGACCTGCAGTCGGCAATGAACTTCGTGCCCCTGAATGCCGCTGACAACTGGCTCCATCTCTTTCTCGGCATCGGAATGATCGCCTTGGCATTCCTCCTCAAGGGAAGGAAGGATACGCGCGGTACTCGTAGCGCATAATCTCACGGGTATTGAATGATGAAGGGGAAGCCGGAGGCTTCCCCTTCATCATTCAATACGTCACACCGGGCATTCGTTTTGGGTGCATTCCGCCGGCATTTCCAGAAAGAACCTCACTTCGCGGGGTATTGCTGCTCCCGCAGCATCCGCGCCAGGTGAACGGCGTTGCGTGCCAGGCCGGCGTTGGTGGACGCCACCGGTTTCGGAACCTGGTCGAGATCCTTGAAATCCACGGTCTGCATGGCCTCGCCGACCCAGTAGGTACCACCTTGGGCGGGCAGGGTGAATCCGACGTCGTTGAGCCCCTGCATCATGTCGGCAATGGTCTTGTGGGCACCGTCCTCATTGCCCACCACGGCAACCACCGCCACCTTCCCGTACAGAATGGGCCTGCCCTGCTCGTCTGTCTCGGACAACTCTGCGTCGAGGCGTTCCAGAACCTGCTGGGCCACGCTCGAGGGATGCCCCATCCAGATGGGCGTGGAAAGAATGAGGATGTCGGCAGCAAGGATCCTCTGGCGCAGCGCCGGCCACTCATCTCCATCCCCCATGTCCGTCAGAACTCCATGCCTGACGTCGTAATCGACCACCCGCACCAGGGACGACTCCACGCCATATTCTTTCAGCTGGTCGAGAATGTGGTGTGCCATGAGCTCGCTGCTGGACGGTTCCGGTGATGGGGTCAATGTACAGACGAGGGCGATTGCTGAGAGATCTGTCAAGGGGGATCCTTCCGTTGCGGCTGATCACGCCTGACGGCGTTTGAATTCTTGGTGCTGTGCATCCGCATCAGTTGGTGGCGGGACCGGGGATGATAACCACGCCATCCCGTCCGGGACCGTACTCTTCACTACGGTTGGGCTAGACAACCAGCTTCGCGTAGACGACGTAGTTATCATCGAACTCGCCGGTGTCCGGGTCGTAGCCGTCGCAGGTGATGAGACGCAGTTCGGACCCAGCGGTGTTGCCGTAGACCGTCTGGGTGGGGAAGGCGTCCTTGGGGTACTGTTCCCCGCGGTCGAAAATGAAGGTGGCAGTAGTACCGTCTTCACGGACGACCTCAATGGTGTCGCCGGCCTTGAGGCTGCGCAGGTCAGCGAAGACTCCGGGGCCGCCGTCGGTGGCGTTGACGTGTCCGAGGAGGACTGCGGGTCCCCGTTCGCCGGGAGTGGGGGAGTCGTCGTACCAACTGGCAGGTGCGCCGGGTCCATCCGGCGGGACCTCGAGCGAGCCGTTCTCCCTGAGGCCGAGACTGAGGAGCTCGGATCCCGCGCCGATGGAGGGAATGGTGAAAGAGGCCGGGGCAGATTCCGGCAGGACCGGCAACTGGGTGGGCGCTGGTGCGGGCGCGGGCGTTACTGGCGCGACGGGTGCGGTCGTTGGCGAGGGGGCCGGCGTCGTGGGTATGGCGGAGACGGTCGAGGACGTCGTCGCGTTGCCCTGCATCTGGGCATCTGTGGCGCAGCCGGTGAGTATGAGAAGGGCAACCGCCGCAGAGGCTGCGAAACCTCCGCGGCGGGCGCTTGGTGAGCCAATCATGGAATCTGTTACGTCCGATCAGTTCATTGGGTATGGACATTATGCCTTGGTGATGCTGCGCCCGGCCGGAATGGTTCAGGCTGCTGCCGCTACGTGGCGCTCTTGCACATTCTTCGAAGCAGCCGGCTCCATGGATTGGTTCACGAGCCGGGTAACCAGTGCGTTCGCTGGGCCGATACCGGTGGTGGGCGCTCCTGATAAACGATAGCTCGCGGGCCGATGGTGTTTGCTCCTCACCCCTGCACCGAGCGAACCAAGACCACATCGCCCTCGTAACAGCACTCAAGCGCGACGACATCATCGAATCAGTAAGATCGCTCAGGCACACGTCGATGCCCTCCACCGCCATGTTCATGGAACTAGCCAAACGAACACCCCGAGCCTACTGACCGCCCGTGAGCCGATGCCTGAGTGCGACGGTCGGGGTTGCGGATTTAGGCATACGGCCGCATTGCCACATCTACCGTATGCACCTCTGGTGGCACGACGACGATCATGGCTATGCTAACCATGCTGATGATCTCGATCAGTCACTCGTATCGTTCGTTCTACTCGAAGGAGACACTATGAGCACGAGGATCGAAAAATCTATTGTGGTCAACGTTCCGGTCAGCACTGTCTATAACCAGTGGACCCAGTTCGAGGAATTCCCCCAGTTCATGAGCGGGGTCAAGAGCGTCTCACAGCTCAGTGATGACCGGCTTGAGTGGGTTGCCGAAATCGGGGGTGTCCGCCGGCAGTGGGAGGCGAAGATTCTGGAGCAGGTACCGGATCGCAAGGTTTCCTGGGCTGCGACCGAGGGAGCGACGAACGCCGGATCTGTGTCGTTCGAGGACATCGGAGGCACCCAGACGCATGTGCACCTGTTCCTTGAATACGAGCCTGAAGGCTTGGTGGAAAAGGCTGGCGACAAACTGAACGTCGTTGAGAAGCAGGCCGAGAGTGACCTGGACAGGTTCAAGGCCTTCATTGAGGATGAAGGTTATGCGACGGGGGCTTGGCGTGGTTCGGTCAACGAAGGTATCGGAGCTGGACGACCAGGGGTCGAAGACGCCGCCGCGTCGCACGGCGACAAAGGCAAGGCCGGCGTGTCAGGAAAGGTTGCTGCCGGTGTTGGATTGGCCGCCGCCGCAGCTGCCACGGCGGTCGGAGTCGCTGCAGCCAAGGGCAACAAGGAAGACAAGGAAGACAAGGAAGACAAGGAAGACACTGCCGTCCCTGAGGACACCGCCACCGGTGTGGAGTTCATGCCAGTGACCCCTGAGGTGGCTGTGCCGGTCACGACACCGATAAGCGATGTGCCTGGTGAAAGCTCGCAGAACGAAAACCTCACCACGCACAAGGCGACCTCGACGAGCCTTGGTCTTGATAAGGACAAGCCCGCAGGAGGGGTGCTCTAACCATTCTCCGATGGGCGCCGGGGGGCGGGAAGGCGAACAGCCTTCCCGCCCCTTGCGTTGTGTCTATTCCGGTGATGCAACCATGCCACCACCGATGTCGACCCGTGGTCGGTGCGTATTAGTGGGCGGTGTGGCTCCGGTCGCGGTCCTTGTTGCGGGTCAGTGCAAGCGCCAGGGCGATCATGCCGATGCCCAGGAACAGGTGCAGCCAGTTGTCGGCGTCGTTGAGTGGAACGAAGTTCGCGGCCGAGTCCATGTCGATGAGCAGTCCGTAGATCCAGAGGACGAGGTAAATGATTCCGCCGTAAAGCAGGTACGAGCGGGCCCCACTGATGGTGCGGGCCATGGCGATGCCGGCGATGCCGAAGAGCAGGTGGACGAGGTTGTGCAGGATCGATACCTGAAACAGGCCCAGGAGCAGCGCGCCGGATTCATGACCAGCGAAGCCTAGCTCCTCGTACGGGGCTGTTATGCCGGGAATGAAGCCAAGGACACCGACGAGGAGAAAGACGGCCCCAACAGCCAGCGCCGCTTTCTGGACATTGGTTTTCTCTCCCGGGCGGGATGTGTGCGTATTGGTCATGATGCTCCTGTGACGAGTGGTGAGCGTGTGAATCCCGATCGTATCCCCGCCCGAAGCATTATCGAAGATGAAATATCAAGTGTCGCCGGTCGACGAGCCCTGCTGACAGGAATAGCGTGCCCGGCATGCTCCGTCGGTGCAACCGGATGCCGGTTCCCTGTGACCGGAGGTTGCCCAACTGCTCATGCAGTTCGCTGGCCAGCTTCGATGCATCACCGGTGCTGTTGAGATTAAAGATGATGGACACGGTGTCGAACACCCGGGGCGAATTCACGGGCGGGCCCTTCCTTTTGTCGGTGAGCTAGCAACACTGCAGCTACAAACTGCTGAGTCTGCTGGCGGTCGCGGGGCTGGACGCCGCGCGACTCTCACAACTCGACAGGGCACTTCCGCGTTGGAGGATTCCCCGGCAGGTGCTGATGGGCAAGCGTTCGGTCAAGGGGCAGGTGCCCGGGAGATTCTCTTTGAGGGCGTTGGGGAGCAGGGGGTCCAATAGATAGGGACTGTGGAACGTATCTAGCAGAGGGCACGTCTGACAGTCGGTGCGGGGTTGCGGGGCGCTGCGATGAGTGTCCTGCAACCCTTCATTGTGTGCAGGAAATTTTGGGTTGTTGCCTGGATTATCGGTATCAGCCGGCTTGGAGGCAGGTGTCAAGTTGTTTGAGGCCGTCCCGGATGCGTGTTTTCGCTGTCGGGATGGGAATGCCCAGGTGCTCAGCGACGTCGTTGTAGGTAAGCCCGGTGTAGAAGGCCAGATGGATCGCTTCTTGTTGTACCGCGGACAAGTTCTTCAGGGATTCGGTGACGGCTGCGCTCTGGTCGCGGGCGATGACGGTTTCGGATACGTGATCGTAGTCGACGTCCTGGTTCTTGATGCCCCACCGTAGATCCCGTACACGGTGGGCTTGTTCTGAGCGGACCTTGTCGACTGCCTTGTGGTGGGCGATGGTCAGGATCCAGGACAGAGCTGTGCCCCGGTGCGGATCGTAGCGGGCCGTTCCTCCCAGCCAGAGGGTCAGGAATACTTCCTGCGTGGTGTCGGCGCTCAGTTCCGCGTCCACGACGACTTTGCGCACCAGCCCATACACCCGACGCGAGCATTGCCGATAAACCTCAGCAAAGGCTCCTTCGTCGTGCTCGGCGACACCGCGGAGCAGGCGGGATAAATCTGAGGAAGAGGGGTTGGAGGACGGGTCGCGTGGAGTGGGAGTGGACATGCGGTGAGAGACCTTCACGATGAATTGGTGCGGTAACCGGGAATGCCAACGACTGAGCTGACGGTGCTCTCCCCCACAGAACGAGCACCGGCAGCACGGGTGAGAGTGCCCCATCGGCAGCGCCGCGGCGTCACTGCCCTCTCTAGTACCGAACCTAACGGGCGACTACCTTCCGGGCCGGTACCGTGACCAACCTGCAACATAGCGAGGGGGTGCACTCGAGGGCGGGGAGATTAGGACAGCTTCGAGTAAGTGCACTGCAACTTCTCTCCAAGTGAGAACGAATTCTCGCTTGAGCTCGAGCCCTGCAAGAACAAAGAAATGGTTAGCAGCACGTCAGCCCCTTCGGCATCTACCGTCCTAGTGACTGGTTGCCCGTCGGAATCCCGCGGCAATCGGAGCCTTGGTGCCTCCTCCGAGAAAGTCGCTGGACTGCGGGGGTTGAACCGCCGAGACCAGCGCCGCGAACTGTGAGATTAGGAGCCTGAGCGTAGGGTGAGGAGTGTCGTTTAGCAAAGAACGGTGCAGTGATGATGATCGCCGCGCTCCGGGTTTTCCGAGCGTTGCTGCGCCATGAACGTTGATCTCCTGGATAGGAGAATCATGAACGATCACATATCCTCCTCGCTCGACTCACAAGGTATCTCGTTGCCTTCATCAGCAACGGAGTCCGACAACCTGGTGCCTGGCCGACCGGATAATTCGGCCCTGTTCCTGCAGGATCTGGTTCTGGACAGTCTGGACGTTGAGCACTTCCTCAACGATCTGGCGCGGTTCGCGGTCCGGTATCTCTCCGAGCCGGACCGTGAAGTTTTATGCGGGGTGACCCTGCTACGCCCCCGGCATGCCGAAACGGTTGCGAGCAGCAGCGAGGCGGCCCTGACGTTGGATGAAATCCAGTATTCCTTCGGTGACGGGCCCTGCCTGACGGCTGCCCGCACCCAGGAAATGGTTCATGTCCGAGACACCCGCACGGACGAGCGGTGGCCGGAGTACTTCACGGCCATCGCCGAGCACAGCATACTCTCCATCCTTGGGGTGCCGATTCCTTTGGAAGGGGAAGCTGACTGTGCACTGAACCTGTATTCCAGCACGGCCAACGCATTCACCTCCGAAGCGACCCACGCTGCGGGGGTCTTCGCCCATGAAGCGTCCAGTTCGTTGCGCCTGGCTGTACGTATCGCCCACCTATCCGATAAACAAACCCACCTGAATGCGGCGCTGGAATCCAGGACCATCATCGACCTCGCCGCGGGCATCATCATGGGCCAGAACAAGTGCAGTCAGGCAGCAGCGATAAAGATCCTCAAGTCCGCCTCGAACGGCCGGAACATGAAGCTACGCGACATCGCGGCACGAGTCGTGTCCAGTGTCAGCGATCAAACGCCCACCACGCATTTCGACTAGTCATCGTGCGGTAATGCTGAAGGTTCAGGGCAGGTCAGCACCAGGCGATTCCACGGGAGATAACAGGCGGGGCCTGGGAAATTGTGGTCGTGGCAGGGAGAAGGGCGCTATCTCCCTATTCCTTGGTGGGAACCCATCCGGGAGGCAGATGCTAACGAATTGTTCGGGTTGGGGCGTCAGCGCCCAGCTAAAAAACCAAGATGTTGGAGGTAGCACATGCCGGAGATCACGGCGCACCACGGACTGTTCAAGGACACGAATCTGCACGTCGATGACACCGGCGGCCCGGGCCGCCCAGTGGTCCTCGTTCATGGGTGGCCCCTGTCCGGCGAGGCATTCGCCGCCCAGATTCCGGCTTTACAAGGAGCTGGGTATCGGGTAATCACGTATGACCGGCGTGGATTCGGTCGTAGCAACAAGCCCTCAAAGGGCTACACGTACGACACACTGACCGAGGACCTTCACACCCTGCTGGAGACCCTCGAACTCACCGAGGTGACCGTGGTCGGGTTTTCCATGGGCGGCGGTGAAGTGGCCCGCTACTTCAGTAAGTATGGAATTGAACGGCTCCGCAGCGTGGTGTTCGCCTCCGCCGTTCCGCCGTATCTGATGCAGGACGAGGGCAACCCGGACGGGCCCCTGACAAAGGAAGCCGCCGAGGAAATGACCGCAGGTTTGACGAAGGATGAGGAGTCCTTCTACGACGGCTTCACGCGCGACTTCTTTTCCGTCGACGGTGAGCTGAAGGTTACGGAGCAGCAGCGCCAGGAGGCGCTGGCGCTGTGCAGACAGGCGGATAAAAAGGCTGCGCTGGCCTGCATGGAAGCTTTCGGGACCACGGACTTCCGCGATGACCTGCTCCGGGTCACCGTCCCGGCGCTCATACTGCATGGAGATGGCGACGGCGTGGTCCCCTTCGAAGGATCCGGCAAGCGCACCCATGACGCGCTGCCCGGCAGTGACCTGCACGTTATCCAGGGTGCACCGCACGGCTGCAACGTCAGCCACGCGGATGAGTTCAACCAGGCGCTGCTGACGTTCCTGCAAAAGTAGGTCTGCACAAACCCAGCACCAGTGACGCGGATAAGGCACTGGGCTACGGGGTCTTATCCGCGTCGTCATTCCCGCTGCTCGCCCGGCACACAGAGCCGGGCACACACTGCGGCAGGAAATCCCAGACAGTCGAAGACCAGCAGTACCTCCTCGTGCAGATCGTCCGAGGAGTGACAAAGTGGAATCTGTGACAAAGTGACGAATCGAACTTTCGAGAGCGGTAGGTAATGGCTGGACGACTTGAGATGACGGAGCCTTTGATGACCGTCTCGGAAATAGCAACCATGATGCGGGTATCAAAGATGACGGTGTATCGGCTGGTACAGTCCGGGGCGATCGATGGAATCCGGTTTGGTCGCTCGTACCGGGTACCAAAGGCAGCAGTGCAGCAGTACCTCCGATCCGCTAGTTCCTGACACGGACCCTTTGCCGACAACCTTCCGCTGTAATCCGTCTCGGATTAAGGACACCGTTAGATTTCGGGTTCCCACCTCGTTTTGTCATCTTTCGTGTCCTATGGGAGATCCCGGAACGGGGTCGGCGACGATACGCAATTTCCTTGAGATTAGGATTTCACCCCCAGCCGTCGTCGGCCGCTTCCATGAGTCCAAAAGAACCGTACGCCGCGGGTATTGCTCCTTCCGAGGCATCCGCGCGAGGCGGCCGGCACTAGCGGGTGAGTCCGGCGTTAGGTCGTGTCTGTTAATTGTGTACTCGGTGGAATGTGACTACTGCGGTGAGTAGCACTCCGCCAAGGAATGTGGTGGCGTATTTGTCGTAGCGG
>NZ_JADOUU010000009.1:0-127370 GCF_015751955.1 Arthrobacter sp. CAN_A214 | reverse complement strand
AGCCGTCGTCATCGTCATCGCTATTTGTCTCGCTTCTCACCCCGTGCAAGGGAAGGAATTAGTAAGGGTGTCTCACTCCAGCCTGGCGCACAGGGCCCCGGCTCTTCCAGGAACCGCGGCCGCAACTGAGGTCGTGACCTGGGCTCAGGAACTTCCGAGCCCATTACAGCCATCAAGCGTGGAAGAAACCCGACAGGGCGTGCTGGTGACCCTGCCCGTACTGGCTCCTACCTACGTTAGCTCTGAATAAACAGGGCACCGGCAGCGGGCAATAGATCGCTTGCAGCGATACAGAATTTGTTGATCACCACCAGATATGACCCGGGATCACTTTATGTTTGACGGAGGCACCCCTTGAACACATCTTCCACGACCGCTCCGACAATTCCTACGGACGACGAACGCCAATCACTATCAGCTCCAACACGATTTCCCGCTGCGTCTTCTTCAGATGTAGATGGTAACGACCCCCCCCAACGCGCCCGCTGGGGAGCGCGCGGCGCTCTATTAGCCCTCGCCCTCACCGGGGTTGTTGTTCTCGCGAATTCCGGCTCCTGGTGGCCTGGGGCGGTCGACCCGAACCCGGGACCACAAGCCGTTGGAACGACCCTTAGTGCCGTGCCCCTTACCCCGGCGGAAGCTTTACAAAAGTCCGGGTACAGGTTCCTGCAGGATTGGGTTGATCCTGATGGACGCGTTGTCCGGCGGGACCAAGGAGGTGACACCGTCAGTGAAGGCCAGGCCTACGGGATGCTCATCGCGCTTGGGATGGAGGACGAGAAACAGTTCGACTCCATCTGGTCCTGGACCGAGGAGAACATTCTTTCATCCAACGGGCTGTTGGCCTGGCGATGGAACGACGGCATGATCGTCGACCAGGGTCCAGCGGCGGACGCTGACTTGGACGCCGCCCGGGCCCTCATCCAGGCAGGCGAGCACTTCGACAGGCCGGATCTAACAGACGACGGAAACCTGTTGGCATCGAAGATCATGGATCAGCTTTCAGCTGTCGTGCCCGACGGCAGGGTTCTATTACCGGGATTATGGGCAACCAAGGGCCCCGACTACATTTACAACCCCTCCTACGCATCCCCTGGCGCCTTTACTATCCTGGCCGAAAGCACCGGAGACCCTCGTTGGGAAGAACTGCTCGCCGGATCGCACGCAGTAACCGCCGTCCTTCTCACCGAAAGCCCACTGCCACCCGATTGGGCGCAGATAAAAGCTGACGGAAATATCACGGCCATGCCGGGCCCTGAAGGGACAGGTCCATCCGCCCGCTACAGCTACGATGCCACACGACTTCCGATTCGTTACGCAGAGTCCTGCAACACCAAGGACGTCGCCCTGGCGGCGAGTCTAGCCCCCACGCTCGACAGGGCGAATCCGCTCCTAACAACCCTCGATCTCGGCGGAACCTCCCTGGAGTCCGACCAAAACCCCGTCGCGTACGCTGCTCGCGCCTCGGCGCGTGCAGCTGCCGGCAACATAAGCGCAAGCAGAGCAGACCTGCAACGCGCCGACGACCTGGATGTTCTATACCCGAGCTATTACGGCTCGGCATGGGCTGCTTTGGGCCGCATTATGCTCGATTCGACCATCCTCGGCGGCTGCCCCGCCCTTACCGAGTAGCAAATGATCTACCCTACCCAAACCTCTTGGGAAACGACAGAAACGATTTCCCTCGCAACATCGAGAACGCCGGCAGGAACGACGACGTGAGTAAGCTCGGGCGTACGGTGAATAATTCGGCAATCGAACCGGTCCGTCGAAGCTTCACTCTCACTTCAAGCCCGAAGTTGCTGCGGCTGAGCCCTGAAGCCCGGCTCCTTTGCGATGTTTTCGGGACCATGCAGGAAACCCCAAAGCTTGGCACTACCGCCTTCCCGAAACCAAGTCCCCGAGTTAAGACCCTCCACCTTCTTGAAGTCCCTTCCAGACCCGTAGTGGCAGACGCGTACCACGGTCAGGCTGCCGGCATGGTTGATCGATATCAGCCGCTGGAAACCAAGCCAATCCTGTGGAGCTCATTGCTATTCCTATTCGACCGTGGTGGAAGAAACGGAATCAGGTCTGCGAGATCTGGGCCGGCATCGATGAGCTGTGGGAGCCAGAGGGCGACTACGTCAGTCACAAAATGCCGGTCGGAAGACGGCTCGTGGTCCGAAAACCGACCGCGCGGCCGGTGGAGGAGGTCCTGGTGATGAAACCAAACCCGATTCAGGCCATGCAGTTCAAGCACATCGGCCCCCAATCGAAAGCGGAAATGCTCCTGCCGGGCCGGTTGACTTTTGAGATCAGCGGCGAACTCGTAGTCCTGCAGGTCACCGGCAACCAGTGCACGACGTGGTGGTGGACGCCTACCAAGGACAGAGCCGAGCTTCTGGGCCAACGATCGGAGCACCTCTCGAAGATGGAGCGCAGGGCCGCAAGGAACGTGCGGTCAAGGCTTATTGCAGTTGAATCGCCTGTCCCCGAGCCTCGACCCGGTAAAAACTCACCACCTTCAGTGCACGAAAAAGCCCACCGGGCTCAGCTCGATCGGACTGGACGATGACGTTGACCCGCTAGTTAACCTGCATGTCGGCTCTGGATAACACGCCGATGACCGGCCGGTTGCCGGCGAACCCGGTCGTCCCGATGAGGATGCCGTCCACTCCCCCGCGCTCGGCCACGTGTCGAACCACGTTCAGGCGCGGTCCGAGGAAAGCTCCTCGTCCAGCAGCGGCTGGTTGCCGGGCAGCTTCGCTGTGTGACCCTCGACGTCGAGGGCCCGGCCGCTGTTCGTGAGGCGGCACGACGGCGTCGAGGAGCTGGATGCGCGGGACAAGCCTTTCGCGCACCGCATCTAGGAAGTGTCGAGATCAGGGCGACATCTGAAGTAAGCCGGATTAGTGATGGCCGATGCAGGGTGAGCCGTCGATGGGGCGAGTTCATCCTTGAGGATCAACGACGTTGAGCAAGCGGATCGTTGTACTTCCGTGACCGACCTCTGAGTTCCTGCTCTATCCCGTCTCAAGGCATGAGAGCGTGGGATCGACCTTTTCACGGCAAGAAAAAACCGCTGGAAACCAGGCTACTTTCCCGGTTCCAGCGGTTCATCGGTGGAGCTGAGGGGACTCGAACCCCTGACCCCCTGCATGCCATGCAGGTGCGCTACCAGCTGCGCCACAGCCCCAATCCTTCGCTGCACCGGGGTCTCCCCCGAAGCAACTTGTTTAGTTTAGTAAACTTCTCGCCCTTCGCAAAATCGGCGGCTTGTCGCGGCAATTACCCTTCGACAGGCTCCGAGGGAAGCGATCCGAGGCCCACGTTGTGCTCCCGCAGCTGCCACGTGTACAGCGCGTCGTCCACCCTGACCTGCTCGTCCAGGGCGGACCAGTGACAGTTCGACACACCGGACAACGCGCCCCACACGAGCGATGGTAGCCCCATCAGGGACGCCAGGCCCGACCGGATCGCACCACCATGGCTGACGATCACCAGAGTCTCACCCTCGTTCAGGTGCTCCACGGCTTCGGTGGTGGCAATCCTCATCCGCTGGCCCACTTCTTCACGATTCTCCGCCCCACCCGCGCGGACCAGAGGATCGCCGCCTCGCCAGGCGGCATTGGCCTCGGGGAACTTCTCGTCGATCTCGGCGAAGCTGAGCCCCTGCCAGGCGCCCGCAGCCGTTTCACGGAAGCGAACATCGAGGTCGACGGACAATCCGGTCAGTTCCCCGAGGAATTTGGCGGTGTCCGAGGCTCGGGTCAGATCCGACGAGAGGATCCGCACGGGCCGACGCAGGGCGAGGATTTCCGCTGCGCGCGCGGCCTGCTCACGACCAACGCTGTCCAGCCCGATATCCTCCTGGCCCTGGAAAAGTCCGTTGGAATTCCACTCGGTGCGGCCATGCCGCCAGAAAATGATCCTGCGAGCGGCGGGATCGGAATGGGCATGAAAGTTCACTACGACTCGGAGGCGCCCGAAGCCGCTTCCCCGGCAAGTTGCGGAGAAACCTGCTGGCCCTCCAGCTGAAGGTCCACCGAGGGACAGTCCTTCCACAGGCGGTCCAGCGCATAGAAGAGGCGATCCTCCTCATGCTGGACGTGCACCACCACCTCGGCGTAGTCGAGCAGCACCCAGCGGCCCTCGCTCCGGCCTTCGCGCCGCACCGGCTTGAGGTCCTGCTTCGACAGTTCCTCCTCGATGGCGTCCACGATGGCGTTGACCTGGCGCTCACTCGGCGCGGACGCGATGAGGAAGACGTCGGTGATCGCCAGACGCTCGCTGACGTCGATGGCAACAATATCCTGGGCTATCTTGTCCACGGCGGCACGGGCCGCCGTCCGGGCAATCCCGATGGATGATTCGCTAGCGCTCACTGATCTCCTTGTATGTGCCGTCGCCCCTGGGGACGGAGCATCTGTTTCGGTGTACTGAAAACTACGGTGGTCTATCCGGCGGTCTGTTGGACGGCGCTGGAGTCCTTCTTGGAATTCCTGACCGGGACGTCGTGGTCGGCGATACCCATGGTGGGCGGACCACCCACCCGGTACAGGCCATGCTTGGCAATATATTGAACGACGCCGTCAGGCACCAGATACCAGACCGGGTTGCCCGATCCGACACGCTGCCGGCAATCCGTCGACGAGATGGCCATTGCCGGCACCTCGAGCAGGCTGACGTCCCGACCACCGTCATCGAGCTCGTGACCGGGACGCGTCACTCCGATGAAGTGCGCGAGCGACCACAGCTCTTCGGCGTTCTTCCAGGTGAGGATCTGGGCCATGGCGTCAGCGCCGGTGATGAAGAACAACTGTGCATCGGGCCGCTGGATCTTCAGGTCCCGGAGGGTGTCGATGGTGAAGGTGGGCCCGGGACGGTCGATATCCACGCGGCTCACCGTGAAACTGGGATTCGATGCGGTAGCAACCACTGTCATCAGGTAGCGGTGCTCGGCCGGACTGACATCCGTGTCGGCCTTCTGCCACGGCTGTCCTGTCGGAACGAAGACCACTTCGTCGAGGTCGAACACTGCTGCAACTTCACTCGCAGCAACCAGGTGCCCGTGGTGGATGGGGTCGAACGTACCGCCCATGACCCCGAGGCGCCACGCTGTGCCATCGCGGTGTCTTTGCTCCGACCCGCCGGTGATCACGTGCCCCTTCGTAGCTTCCGCAGCCTGCTTCAATGCTTCTAGTGCCGCTGCGCTTCGCCGTGGTCGTGGTTGTTCACGTGCTGCTTGTGCGGATCGATGTGTTCCTCGGTGGCGCTGTGGCGGTTGCCGAGGTTCGCAAAGGACGCGGTGATCAGCATGAGGAGCAGCAGGATGCCCATGACGATCAACCCGTAGGCGAGCGCCGGCATAGGCAGCTCGGTGTGCTCTACCGCTTCACCGGCGAGGATTGCGGCGTCCAGATACTGAAGCATCATCTATTTTCCTAGGTACGAAGTAACGGCCCGCCCAAAGCCCGCAGGCCCACACGGAGTTTCCCTACCATGTTACGCGCTGCAGGAAGTCCCCGGTCACCCGGCTCACAGCCGGATCTGCCCGTCGCCGTTCAGGATCCACTTCGTGGTGGTGAGTTCGGAAAGACCCATGGGGCCGCGGGCGTGCATCTTCTGGGTGGAAATGCCCACTTCGGCACCAAGGCCCAGTTCGCCGCCGTCGACGAAGCGGGTTGAGGCGTTCACCAGGACGGCGGCGGAATCCACACCGGCAACGAAGGTCTCTGCGTTCTTCAGGTCGTTGGTGATGATGGCTTCGCTGTGGCCTGTGCTCCACCGCTGGATGTGCTTGAGCGCCTCATCGACGGAGTCCACTGTGGCCACCGCCAGGTCGAGGGCCATGTACTCACGGCCCCAGTCGTCATCGGTGACCGCCTGTACGGCGGCGTCCGCCGGCAGCAGCTGCGCGGTCCGCTCATCGACGTGAAGCCGTACTCCGGCCTTCGAGAGGGCGCGCAGCACCTCAGGCGCCGCCGGGGCGCCGTTGTGGATGAGGAGGGTTTCCACCGTGTTGCAGACGCTCGGGCGCTGGGTCTTCGCGTTGAGCAGGATGTCGACGGCCATGTCCTCGTCAGCCGATTCGTCAAGGAAGATATGAACGTTCCCCTCGCCGGTCTCGATGACCGGCACTGCGGCGTTCCGGACCACAGTCTGGATGAGGTCCCGTCCACCGCGCGGAATCAGCACATCCACCCGCCCCCGGGCCCCCATCAGCACGTTGGCACCATCCCTGCCGAACCTGTCGATAGTCTGGACGACGTCTGCCGGGAGGCCGTGCTCTCCGAGGGTGTCGCGGAGAATTCCGACGAGGGCCGCGTTGGTATGGGCCGCGGCACTGCCACCCCGCAGGATCACCGCGTTGCCGCTCTTGAGCGCAAGGCCCGCGATGTCGACCGTCACATTGGGGCGTGCCTCATAGATGGCGGCGACCACTCCCAGCGGCACGCGGACCTGCCGCATGCGGATTCCGTTGGGGAGCGTCTGGGCGCGGACGGCGGAGCCGACGGGATCGGGCAGTGCCGCCAGTTCCTCGAGCGCCGTGGCCAAGCCCTGAATGCGCTCGGGGGTGAGGGTCAGGCGGTCCAGGAGGTAGGCGGAAGTTTCATTGGCGCGTCCTGCGGCTATATCAAGCGCATTCGCCTCAAGGACGGCAGCCTGCCTCTGGATCAGGGCGACGGCGACGGCCTGGAGGACACGGTCCTTGCGGGCACGGTTCGCCCGGCCAATCACGCGGGACGCCGCCCGGGAGCGGTCGGTGATGCCGTACACCGCGGCAGTAAGGTCATCGGCGCCGGCAGCTGTAACGGACCCGGTACTGGTCTCGTTGGCTTTTCCTGTCATCAGATCAGTCATCCCCTAAGTCTAGCGAGCAATGGTGTTGCACCTTCCGGCGGTCCGGCATAGAAAAAAGCCGCAGCGGAACTGCTAGAGAACCACCAGGTCATTGACATGGACGATCGAACGCTCGTACTCATGGCCGAACTCCCGGGCGATATCGCCGGTGGAACGACCGAGCATGCGGGGCAGCTCCACCGAGCTGTAGTTCACGAGCCCGCGGGCCACCACACGTCCCCTACGGTCCACCATCTCCACCGGATCACCGGCCTCGAACGTCCCGGAGATCCGATCGATGCCGGCCGGCAGGAGCGAGCGTCCGCCGTCGCCCACGGCGCGGGCAGCGCCGTCGTCGAGGATAAGGCTTCCGTGGATCCGTGCGAGATGCGCGAGCCAGAGCAGCCGGATGGGCTGCCGCCGCCCGGTGGAGCTGAACCAGGTTCCGACGTCGTCGCCCGCCAGCGCCGCGGCCGCGTTGGCTGTTGACGTGACCAGCGCCGGAATACCGGAGCTTGCCGCGATCGTCGCGGCCTCGACCTTCGTGACCATGCCGCCGGTGCCTACTCCGGCCTTGCCGGGCCGCCCGATCGTGACCTCTTCAAGATCTGCCGTCGAGTTCACCTCGGGGATCCGCAGAGCTCCATCCTTCGGGGGTCCGTCATAGAGTGCGTCGACATCCGAGAGCAGAATCAGCGCGTCAGCCTTCACGAGGTGCGCGACCAGGGCTGCAAGGCGGTCGTTGTCGCCGAACCGGATCTCGTGGCTCGCTACGGTGTCATTCTCATTGACGATGGGAACGACACCAAAATTCAGGAGCCGTTCCAGAGCCCGGTGGGCATTGGCGTAGTGGGTGCGGCGGATGAGGTCCTCGACCGTCAGGAGCACCTGGCTCACCGTCACCCCGTGCGCTCCGAACGCTTCGGTGTAGCGCGCCATCAGAAGCCCCTGGCCAACGCTCGCGGCAGCCTGCTGGGAGGAGAGCTGCGTGGGCCGCCTCGGCAGACCCAACGGGGCGAGACCTGCCGCGATCGCACCTGAGGAAACGAGAATTACCTCCGTTCCGGCGTTCCTCCGGTGCGCGAGGACGGTGGAGAGCCGTGTCAGCGCATCCTCGGAGATGCCGCCGGAAACCGACGTCAGGGAAGAGGATCCGACTTTCACGACGATGCGCCCGGCCTCGGCCAGGCCGGCGCGGTTCACAAGAGGCTTTACAGCGTTCATTAGTCCCTTCGGTCTTGGTCCTCGGCGTCGACCGGCACAGCTGCCGGTACTGGCTTCTTCCGGTTGTTCACGGATTCGGTCCAGATGCCAGCCTTGCGGTCGGCCTCGAGGTCTGCCCTCGCCGCCGCCTTGGCATCCTTGCGCTCCTGGTACTCCTCGCGCTTCTGCTCACGCGTGGGGCGGTCGTACTCCGCGAGGCGGAGGTCACTGCCGCGCGGTCCGGCCAGAAGCTCGGCGCCGCCCATCATGGTCGGCTCCCAGTCGAAGACGACGCCGTCGCCCTCGCCGATCACCACTGTCTCGCCAGGCTTTGCACCGGCCTTGAAGAGCTGCTCCTCGACGCCGAGCTTCGCGAGCCGGTCGGCAAGGTAGCCGACCGCCTCGTCGTTGGTGAAATCGGTCTGCTTCACCCAGCGCTCGGGCTTCTCACCCAGGATGCGGAACAGGGGAAGGGCGTCCTTCTCCTCGTTGCGGATCCGGAAGGAAGCCGCGTTGACGCCGCGCGGGCGAAGGACTGGCGGCGCAACGGTCGGTGGCGTCGCCTTGACGGCGACACGGGCTGCCTCCACGATCTCCGCCATGGCGAAGCCCAACTGGCGCAAGCCCTCGTGGCTTGACGCGGAGACCTCGAACACGCGGTAGCCGCGGGCTTCGAGTTCGGGCCGGACGAACCCGGCCATGTCCTTGCCGTCCGGCACGTCGACCTTGTTGAGGGCGATCAGGCGGGGCCGTTCGTTCAGGGGGACGACGTCGCCGTCGGGCCCGGCGAAGCTCATGTCCACCGTGTACTTCTCGAGCTCCTGCTCGATGACCGTGAGGTCCGCGAGCGGATCCCGGTCGGCTTCGAGCGCGGCGCAGTCGAGCACGTGCACCAGGGCTGCGCACCGCTCGACGTGGCGGAGGAAATAATGCCCCAGCCCCTTGCCTTCGCTTGCACCCTCGATCAGGCCGGGAACGTCGGCGATCGTGAACCGGGTGTCGCCGGCCTGCACGACGCCGAGGTTGGGCACGAGGGTGGTGAAGGGGTAATCGGCGATCTTCGGCCGGGCGGCGGACATCGCAGCAATCAAGCTGGACTTGCCTGCCGAGGGAAAACCGACCAACGCGATGTCGGCGATGGACTTGAGTTCGAGGACGATGTCCCGCTCGTCGCCGGGGATGCCCAGCAGGGCGAAGCCCGGCGCCTTGCGCTTCTGGGAGGACAGCGACGAGTTGCCGAGACCACCCTGGCCGCCGGCTGCGGCAACGAATTCCGTTCCTTCGCCCACGAGGTCGGCGAGCAGCTCGCCGTCCTTCGTCTTGACCACGGTGCCGTCGGGCACCGGGAGGACCAGTGTTTCGCCGGTCTTTCCGCCGCGCCAATCGCCCATGCCGTTGCCGCCGTTGGTGGCGTGGCGGTGGGGCGCGTGGTGGTAGTCGAGCAGTGTGGTCGTCTGACTGCTGACGCGCAGGATCACGTTGCCGCCGTCGCCGCCGTTGCCGCCGTCGGGCCCGCCGAGGGGCTTGAACTTCTCACGCTTGACGGACACACACCCGTGGCCGCCCGTACCGCCGGAAACGTGCAGGACTACCCGGTCAACGAAGCTGGCCACGTTGATCTCCTTCTAAAATGCTTCACTTACCGGTCTGGGCCGGCTTAAAAAAAGGTGGGGCGAGCCTAAGCGGCTCACCCCACCCGAATGCTTAGTGCATGCTGCGCTGGGAGTAGGAACTACTCGGCTGCGGCACCGACAATGTTGACGACGCGGCGTCCGCGGCGGCTACCGAATTCAACGGCACCTGCCTCGAGAGCGAACAGCGTGTCATCCCCGCCGCGGCCGACATTGGCGCCCGGGTGGAAGTGGGTTCCGCGCTGGCGGACGATGATTTCGCCTGCCTTGACTACCTGGCCGCCGAAGCGCTTGACGCCGAGGTACTGCGCGTTTGAATCGCGGCCGTTGCGAGTGGAACTCGCACCCTTCTTATGTGCCATGAGTTATGCCTGCCTTCGCTGGAGATGTTTGACCGACCGGTAACCGCGAGGGGTTACGCGATGCCTGTGATTTTGACTCGGGTCAGTTCCGAACGGTGACCCTGGCGCTTCTTGTAGCCGGTCTTGTTCTTGAACTTCTGGATGACAATCTTCGGGCCCCGAAGATTCTCGACGATCTGGGCAGTAACAGTGACCTTCTCGAGGTCTGCTGCTGCTGAAGTAACCTTGTCGCCGTCTACCAGAAGGAGGGCAGGCAGCGCAAAGGTGCTTCCTGCCTGACCGGTGACGCGGTCAAGGGTAACTAGGTCTCCAACGGAAACCTTTTCTTGGCGGCCGCCTGCGCGGACAATCGCGTACACCACTTGGGAACTCACTTCTCTCGACAATGCTTGACTTCTTATGTACAAAACTGGTTTGCGCCCTGTCGCTGGCATCCATTCGAGGATGCGTTCGCTGGCCATATCGACGCTATGCTGATACGCCCCGGACATACCGGTTGGAAGGCGCGTGCACCGAAGATCAAGATTACGCCAGAAGGGCTCGTTCCCGCAAATTAGCGGGCCGTCCCGGCGCGCCCGGACGCCCGATACGTAGTTGGAAAACAGGAACCGGGGCAATACTGCTGCCCGGTTCCTGTTTCTGCTGGTATCGGACGCTACCGGTCCCCGTCACAATTCCGAAGCCGGAACCCCGACCCCGAAGATGACGGGTTCAGCGCCCGACGCTGTCGGGCGGACCGCCGGCTCGGCAGCCCGGGCTACGTGCCGGCCGCCCGCCGGCGACCCGTCCGGATCCGGTGCCGTTCCGGAGCCCGCGACCAGAGTCTCGATGGCGGAACCCGCTGCCGATCCCTGCGCGCTGCTGGCCGCGCGCCGAGCCCGCTTGCGCCGAGGCGCAAGCGGGACCGCGCCGGTTTCCGATCCGTCGAACGACGGCGAGGCGGGGCCGGAGGAGACACCGGCCGATGTCCGGCCGGGAGTCGAAGCGCCTATGCTGCTCTGAGCACCGTTCTTCGAAGCCGTTCCGGCACGGTCCAAGGAGGCGCGGTCGGAGGAGGCACGGTCGGAGGACGCGCCGTCGTTCGAATGCATCCCTGTCTCTGCGTCCCCATCTGACGCCACCGGGGCGCGGTTGAAGGCAGCCGTCAGGCTGTCGAGGGTCAGCCGCGGCTGCTCCCCTGCTGGTCCGGGCCGATTGCCCTCCGCCCTCGGCAGGGTGACTGTCTCGCCGTTGATGGTGAGCACTGCCTCATTGACCTGGACTGTAGGTTCAGGCGCTGCATCTACGCCGTGCTCCTCGTGCGATGCGTGGGAAGCATGCGTCGCCGCAGCGATACTCGCAAACGCCGTCCTGGCCGCCTCGGCCTTCGCTGCGCGCTCCGGATTATCAGGCTGAGGGGCGGGAACGGGCAGGGATTCCTCGGCCTGCTGTGGCGAACGGCCACGCGTCCGCTTGCGCTCGTTGCGTGACTGCTTCTCCTGGCGTGACTGCTGCTGTTGCTGGTTCTCCTGCGGCAATCCCTGACGACGGTGCTCCACCGGCTCTTCGTGGGTAACGACTCCGCTTCCTCCACAGTGCTCGCAGTCCTCACCGAAGACCTCGAGCAGTCCGGTGCCCATACGTTTCCGGGTCATCTGGACCAGGCCGAGCGAGGTGACCTCCGCGACCTGGTGCTTTGTCCGGTCACGGCCCAGGCACTCCACGAGCCGGCGCAGCACGAGGTCACGGTTGGCTTCGAGCACCATATCGATGAAGTCGATCACGATGATGCCGCCGATGTCACGGAGCCGCAGCTGCCTGACCACTTCCTCGGCCGCTTCGAGGTTGTTCTTGGTGACGGTCTCTTCGAGGTTTCCGCCGCTGCCGGTGAACTTGCCGGTGTTGACGTCCACCACGGTCATCGCCTCGGTGCGGTCGATCACCAGGGACCCTCCGGACGGCAGGAACACCTTCCGTTCGAGCGCCTTCGAGATCTGTTCGTCAATGCGGCTGGCCGCGAAGATGTCCTCGTCCCCGGTCCACTTCTCGAGCCGGCCCACCAGATCGGGGGCCACGTACATGACATACGCCTCGATCGTGTCCCATGCCTCTTCCCCTGAGACGACCAGTTTCGAGAAGTCCTCGTTGAAGACATCCCGTACCACCTTGATGGTGAGGTCGGGTTCGCCGTAGAGGAGCTCCGGGGCGAGGGTCTTCGTGGACGCCGAGGCACCCTCGATCTGCTCCCACTGGGACCGCAGCCGGTTGATATCGTGCGTCAGCTCTTCCTCGCTGGCGCCCTCCGCCGCCGTGCGGACGATGACCCCGGCGTTCTCGGGCAGCCGGTCCTTGAGGATGCGCTTGAGCCGGTTGCGCTCGACGTCGGGCAGCTTCCGGGAGATGCCGGTCATCGAACCGCCCGGAACGTACACCAGGTACCGCCCGGGAAGCGAGATCTGGCTGGTGAGCCGCGCTCCCTTGTGTCCTACGGGATCCTTGGTCACCTGTACCAGGACGGCGTCGCCCGACTTCAGGGCGAGTTCGATGCGGCGCGGCTGGCCGTCGAGGCCCGCGGCGTCCCAGTTCACCTCTCCGGCGTAGAGCACCGCGTTGCGCCCGCGTCCGATATCGACGAAGGCAGCCTCCATGCTGGGAAGCACGTTCTGGACCTTGCCCAGGTAGACGTTGCCGATCAGGGAGTCCTGCTGCGTCTTCGATACGAAGTGCTCAGCGAGGATTCCGTCCTCGAGCACTCCGATCTGGATCCTGTCGTCGCGCTGGCGGACCACCATCTGCCGGTCGACCGACTCGCGCCGTGCAAGGAACTCGGCCTCGGTGATGACCTGCCTGCGGCGCCCCGTGTCGCGGGATTCGCGCCGGCGCTGCTTCTTGGCTTCGAGGCGCGTCGAGCCCTTGACACTGGTGACCCTGTCCGACACCGGTTCACTGCTCTGCCGCGGTGCGCGCACACGCGTTACGGTGTTGGGCGGGTCATCGTCCTCGCCGCCTGTCAACTCCAGGTCCTGTTCACCCCGGCGGCGACGACGACGACGGCGTGACGTCACGCCGTTCGGCGACTCGTTCCCTGACCCGCGGTCGGAATCCCGGTCCTCCGACGCGTCGGTGTCGTCCCTGTCGGTGTCGTCCCTGTCGGTGTCGCTCCTGGCTGGAGCGTTCCTGTCGGAGCCATTGCTGTCGGAGGAAGTAGCGTCCGCGCTATCGGCCCGGCCCCGGCCCCTGCTGCGACGGCTTCGCCGCGGTTTGCGGCCCGAATCGTCGTCGCCGTCATTGTCGTCAATACCGTCCTCGGCAGGACCACCGGTGGGAGACGCCGCGACCTTGACGGGCTGCACGGCTGCAGTGAGGTCCGGAGCATGGAAGAGCAGTGACAGGGGCGACTCCGGCACGGCGAAGGGATTGGCGTGGGAGACCCGCGCCGGCTCTGCGCCCCGACCCGAACCGGTGGAAGGGTCCTGCGTGGCGGCGCCGGCACCATCCGGGGCAACGCCTCCGGGAACGGCGTCGGCGCTCGCGGCGCCGGCACCATCCGGGGCAACGCCTCCGGGAACGGCGTCAGCGGTCACGGCGGGGTCTTCCGACGATGCTTCGACGGAGGCCTGACCGGCGGCAGCACGGCGGCTGCGGGCCACCCTCCGGGTCCGGGTGGGCTTCTCGGCACCGGAGTCCACGTTTCCAGTGCTGTCGTCGTTACCGGCACCGGTCGTTTCGTCAGCGTTCGACTTCGGGGACGCAGCATCGGCGGACGCATCGGGCAGATTTCCCGGTTCGACGACGCTCACCGGCGCCGCCGGACCCGCTTCGGCCGTGGCAGCACGGCGACGGGTCCTCGGAGCCTTGGCCTTCGGGGCAGCGTCTGCACCGGCCGGCAGTGCGTCTGCCGGAGCGTCGGCTTCAGCGTGTGCCGGAGCGTCCGCCGGCGCCTCATCGGTCGCGGCCGAGTGCGATGAATCAGGCAGGTCGACGGCCGGCGCAGCACCGGCGTCGGCAGTCGACTCTCCCGCCGCTTCGACCGTGGGCTTGCGTGCACGGGAGGCCCGCTTGCGCGGTGCCGCTGGAACCGTGTCGTCAATGGCCTTTTCGTCCGCCGCGGGGCCGGTCGATGCCGGTCCGGTAGGCCCGGTATCCCCGGTCTGGGTGGGCTCGAGGGGTGTGGGCTGAAGAACAGCGGGCGGAGCGCCGGCCGGCGAGCTTGCCTTGCGCCTCACCCGTGGCGCCCTCTTCGCGGGGGTAGCGGTGCCGGCCTCCTGCGCGTCCGCCGTTGCCGGCCCTGATCCTCCTTCGAGTTCAAAGATCGGTTCGTTGATCTGTTCGCTTGGCTGCTGGTCAGTCTGGTTCATGGGTATGCGGCTCCAGCCCTTGCGGCGCCGGCCACATCCAAGCACCCTCGGGGGCAGTATGTCGGCCTGCCGCGGGCATCTTCCCCGAGGCGGTCCGGAAGTCGTTGTCATTGCCATCCGAGGTCGCACCGGCAATGGGGTGCGGCATCACTCGAAGACCAGTGGCGCTTTTCCAACTTGACCGTCGAAATGGACGGAGAATCTGCGAGGCGGATTCCCGGCAGCCAGCCCCGATTGGGAACTGATGATGCCGGGCGCATCGCCCGCAGAGCGGAAGCCTGTCACTGGACCAGCGGGGAAATGTGGGTTCCCCACCGACCACGGCAATTGTCTCACACCGGCATCGGGATCTCCGGTTAGGGCGATGTCAGAGCGTCGGGAACTGGCCGGTCGCCGGCGCTTCCTGCCCGGCCAGGGGCCGGGCGACAGGTACCTTGGTGCCCAGCACCTGCGCGACGACGTCGTGGGTCACCTGCTGTGCGGTCAGCCCCACACGCTTCAGTACCTGGCTTCGTGAGCCGTGGTCGAGGAATTCGACCGGGAGGCCCACTTCGTTGAGCGCTGTGTCCACTCCCGCCGACCGCATCTCCTGCCGGATGCGGGATCCGACGCCGCCCGCACGGACACCGTCCTCGATGACGATCACGATCCGGTGCTCCGCCGCCATGCTGATCACCGATCGGCGCACGGGCAGCACCCACCGCGGGTCGATCACCGTGGAGCTGATGCCCTGTGCTCCGAGGCGGTTCGACACGTCGAGGGCGAGCTCGCTCATGGCACCGACGCTGACGATCAGGACATCGTTCAGCCGAGAGCCGGCGGGGCGTCGGAACAGGACATCCACGCCGTCGTCGAGCCGTTCGATCGCCTCGACCTCGGCACCCACCGTGCCCTTCGAGTACCGCACCACGCTGGGTGCGTCGGAAATCTGCACGGCCTCCCGGAGTTCCTCGCGCAGCCGTGACGCGTCGCGCGGCGCGGCGAGGTGAAGTCCAGGCACTGCCTGCAGCAGCGACATGTCCCACATGCCGTGGTGGCTCGCGCCGTCGGGTCCGGTGACACCGGAGCGGTCGAGCACGATTGTGACCCCGGCCTTATGGAGGGCCACGTCCATGAGCAGCTGGTCGAAGGCCCGGTTCAGGAACGTCGCATAGAGGGCGATCACCGGATGGAGACCGCCGAAGGCCATGCCTGCCGCGCTGGTCAGAGCGTGCTGTTCGGCGATGCCGACGTCGAACACGCGGTCCGGGTGACGCGCAGCGAACCGGTGTAGTCCGACGGGGATGAGCATGGCGCCGGTGATGCCGACGACGTCGGGGCGTTCGTCCGCGATGTCGGCGATCTCGTTCGCGAACACCGACGTCCAGGATTGTTTGCCGGCGGCGTCGACGGGCTCACCGGTTTCGGGGTCGATGATGCCGACGGCGTGGAACTGGTCAGCCTCATGGGCCCGCGCGGGTGCGTACCCGTGGCCCTTTTCAGTGATCGTGTGCACGATGACCGGTCCCTCGTAATTTCGCGCAAGGTGGAGTGCCTGCTCCACGGCGCCGAGGTCGTGCCCGTCCACGGGTCCTACATACTTCATGCCGAGGTCCTCGAAGAGGCCCTGCGGGGCCCACCAGTCCTTGACGCCCTTCTTCATGGCGTGGAGGCTCTTGTAGCCGAATTCCCCGACCGGCCCGCCGTTCTGGAGGCGTCCCTTGAACCAGTCGAGGGTCCGCTCGTAGACGCGGTGCGTCCGCACGGAGTCGAGGGCCGGGCGCAACGACGCGAGGTAGTCGGCGACACCGCCGATGGTCGGAGCGTAGGAGCGGCCATTGTCGTTGACCACGATCACCACGCGGCGCCGCTTGTCCGCGGCGATGTTGTTGATGGCTTCCCAGGCCATGCCGCCGGTCAGGGCGCCGTCGCCCACGAGGACCACGGTGTAGCGGTCGCCCTCACCATTGAGGACGCGGGCACGGGAGATGCCGTCGGCCCAGGACAGGGACGACGACGCATGGGAGCTTTCAACGACGTCGTGCGCCGACTCCGCCCGTGAGGGGTAGCCGGAAAGGCCGCCCTCCTGGCGGAGCGTACTGAAATCCTGGCGACCGGTGACGAGCTTGTGCACATATGACTGGTGCCCGGTGTCGAAGATGACACTGTCGCGCGGAGAGTCGAAGACCCGGTGGATGCCGAGCGTCAGCTCGACCACCCCCAGATTCGGGCCGAGGTGCCCGCCGGTCCGGGACACGTTCGTCACGAGGAAGGTGCGGATCTCCTCGGCGAGGGCGGTGAGCTGATGCTCGGAAAGCCTGCTCAGGTCCTGCGGGCTGCGGATTGTTTCCAGAAGTCCCATCGGCGCCTCCTCCGTTTGTGGCCACGGCGGAGACTCCGCCGATCATCTGCATCAATGATTCGCGTTAACTCTAACGTTCGGCACCCCGGCAGGGTGCCATTGAATCCGCGCCCGACGTCGGAGGTCCTCCGACGCAGCTCGTTCAGGTATGCGACGCCGCCGGGCGCTTATCCTGCAGGCGGGCTCAGCACTGCGAAGGACTCCATGTGGTGCGTGTGCGGGTACAGGTCGAAAACCCTCAGCTGGTCGAGGGACCAGCCGCGGGCAAGGAACAGCCCGAGGTCCCTGGCGAACGATGCAGGGTCGCATGAGACGTAACCGACGGCGCGGGGTTTCGCCTCTGCAAGCTGCGCGACGACGCGCTTTCCCGCCCCCGCCCGTGGGGGGTCGAGGAGCACCACATCGAGAGGCCCCTCCCAGGAATCCAGCACGGTGTCCACCCGGCCCTCCACGATCGACACGTGGTCCTGTCCGTGGAGATTGCGGCGGGCGTCCTTGCTCGTGCCTGCGGATCCCTCCACCGAAAGGACCGATCCGCCGCCGCCGACAGCCGCCGCAAGCGGAACGGTGAAAAGCCCTGCCCCTGCATAAAGGTCGGCCACCTTCTCCCCCGGAGCAACCTGAAGGCCGGCCAGCACTGCATCCACCAGCACCGACGGCGCGCCACGGTGGATCTGCCAGAACCCGGCACCCGTCACCCGGTAGTCGGAATCGCCGACTCGCTCCTGCAGCCAGGTGCGCCCGGTGATGCGTTGCACACGCCCGGATTCGACGTCGAGCACTGCCACCGATGCGCCCTTGAGTTGCGCAGCGATGGCTGCAGGACGCCGGGCCGGCGTGCCGGCCGCGGGCACGAGGAGCACCAACGGCACCCCTCCCCCCGAGCCGGCCGCAACGTCGACGCGGTCCATTCCCGAGAAGTCGATCTTCCACAGCCCGAGCACGTTGATGGCGTCAACCGCAAGCGGCATCGAGGCGACGGGCACGAGGTCGTTGGACCGGTGGACGTGCATGGCGAGCCGGCCGGAGGCTGTGACTGCGAAGGCGGTGCGGGTACGCCAGCCGAGCCCATCGGGGGACTCGGCGGGTACGGCTTCCACCTCGACGGGCTGCTCGACTCCGGCGAGGCGCGACAGCTGCTCGGCGAAGATCTCACCCTTGAGTCGGCGCTGCTCCGCAAGGGCTATATGGCCGAACTCTGCCCCGCCCACCGGCGCCCTGTGACGGGCAGCACACTTGAGAGAGTCGGCCAGCGGCCAGGGGTGGACAACCCGGTGCGGCGAGGGCTCAAGGACCTCGACGGCGTCACCACGCCAGAAGCTGGCGTCGACGTCCTGCTCGGTCAGCCGGACCCGCACCGTCTCCCCCGGCAGCGCATGCCGGACGAAGACCACCCGCCCGTCGATCCGCGCCACGAAATGGCCGCCGTGCGCGGGGCGTTCAATCCGCGCTTCGAGCACCGGGGAACCGTCGAAGGGCAGGGAATCAGGGGCGGCCTGCTGCGGAGCTGGAGTGTCGGATATGGAAGTCATTGCCTCTACTTAAGGTTCTGGAAGTTCTGGGTGGCATCGGATGACGCCAGCTGCCAGGGGACGCTGGCCACCATCACTCCCGGAACGAAGTGGAGGCGTGTCTTGATGCGCAGTGCTGTCTGGTTGTGGACGAGCTGCTCCCACCATTTGCCCACCACGTACTCGGGGATGTACACGACGATGAGGTCCCGCGGGGAGTCCCTGCGCATCGTGCGGATGTATTCGAGGATGGGCGTGATGGTGTCGCGGTAGGGCGAGGCGAGAACCGTGATGGGAACGGGGATCTCGAATCTTTCCCAGTCCTCAAGGGTACGCCGTGTCTGCTCGGGGTCGACGTCCACGATGACGGCATCGAGCTTGGACGGGCGGGAGGCACGCGCGAAGGCGAGCGCCCGCAGCACGGGTTTGCGGACATGCGAGACGAGCAGGACGGCGTGGACGCGCGAAGGAAGCGCCCGGAGCCTCACGGCGTCATCGATGGCGAGCTCCTCCGCGACGGCGTCGTAGTGTCGCTTGATGCCGCGCATCGACACGAACAGCACAGCCATGGCCAGCAGGGCGATCCATGCACCGAACTCGAACTTCGTCACGAGGACCACCACCAGGACCGCCGCGGTGAGGACGAAGCCGAGCGTGTTGATGGCCCGTGACTTCTGCATCCGCCGCCGCTCGGGCTTGTCAACAGTGCTGCGCAGGTTTCGGGTCCAGTGTTTGATCAGCCCGAGCTGGCCAACGGTGAAGGAGACGAAGACGCCCACGATATAGAGCTGGACGAGCGCGGTGACGTCGGCCCGGAAAGCCAGGATGAGCACGGCCGCGCCAAGCCCGAGTGCCAGGATGCCATTGCTGAAGGTGAGGCGGTCGCCGCGCGTGCGCAACTGGCGGGGAAGGTAGCCGTCGGCCGCGAGGATCGATGCGAGGACCGGGAAGGCAGTGAACGCAGCGTGACCCGCGAGCAGGAGGACCAGGGCGGTCGCAGCGACAATGAGGTAGAAGGGCACGGAGTCGGCGGAGAACACGGTGGACGCGAGCTGGCTGAGAACCGGGTGCTGGATGTACTCCCCCGCGACGGGCCTGCCGTCCAGCAGGAGCTGCGCGGCCGGGTTCTGCACCACGTGGACCCTGGCGGCGTTGGCGAGGTAGATGACGCCCGCGAGCATGGCCGCTGACACGACTCCGAGCACGAGGAGCGTCGACGCGGCGTTCGGGCCTTTGGGTGCCTGGAAACTCGGCACATTGGAGCCCGGCCCCTCGACGCCGGTAAGCGCTGCCGCTCCGGCGGAGAAGGCCCGCAGTACCAGCAGTGCCCCCGCCAAGCCGACAAGACCGGCATCGAATGCCGGGTCCGGAATGATCTCGAACCTGGCGCTGGGGGCTTCCCGCAGGGTTCCGGCGAGCACCTGGACAAGACCTGTCAGGCACAGGCCGGCGACTGCTGCCAGGAAGATGTAGGTGGGAACGGCCCTCGCCCGCGCTCCGCCGACCGACCCCCTCAGGTTGAGAAGGACCAGGATCGCCACTCCCGCAATCGCGAGGGGCACCCGGAACTCTACGAGGCCCGGCGCCAGCGCCACGAAGTACTGTGCCGCTGCGGAGACGGATACCGTGACGGTCAGGACGTAGTCGACCATGAGGGCAGAGGCCACCGTGGCCCCGGCCCGCGGACCGAGGTTCCGTTTGGCGATCTCGTAGTCGCCGCCACCCGTCGGGTAGGCGCGCACTCCCTGCCGGTAGGACGCGATGACCACCAGCAGGACCACGATCACCGCCAGCCCGACCCACGGGGAAACGGCGACGGCGGCAACTCCGGCGAGGGCAAGAGTGAGGAGGATCTCGTCCGGTGCGTAGGCCACCGACGAGAAGGCATTGGCGGAGAACACCGGCATGGCCAGCCATCGCGGCAGGCTGCGCTGCCGCAGCCGGTCACTGGCGAACGGCTTGCCCACCAGCACCCGCTTGGCGGCCTCGAAAAAAGTCAGCACAGCCCACAGACTAGCGCGTTTGCGCCCGCTCCAACCCATTAGGCTTGAGGCAGGTGGCGCAGCCGGAACGGTCCGGATGGCCGCCGCACAACGCAGCAGACAGGGGTGCCCTCGGTGGCTCATTTCGTGATCATGGGATGCGGCAGGGTGGGCGTCAGCCTGGCTCATACGCTCGACGAGTCCGGCCATACGGTCGCCATCATCGACCAGGACGACCGCGCGTTCCGCCGGTTGCGAGGCTCCTTCGGGGGGAGGAGGGTCACCGGGGTGGGCTTCGACCGCGACACGCTCAAGCAGGCCGACATCGAGAAGGCCTATGCCTTCGCCGCCGTCTCCAGCGGCGACAATTCGAACATCCTGGCCACGCGGGTGGCCCGTGAGACCTTCCACGTGCCCCACGTGGTAGCGCGCATCTACGACCCGGGGCGTGCGGAGATCTACCAGCGCCTCGGCATCCCCACCGTCGCCGCGGTGCGTTGGAGCGCCGACCAGGTGCTGCGACGCATCCTGCCGGAGCAGAGCATCAACGGCGATTTCCGCGAGACCTCGGGCCGGCTGATCCTCGGTGAACTTGCTCTCGACGATGCCTGGCTGGGCCGTTCCCTCCGGGACATCGAGGCGGCCGGCGGTGTCCGCATTGCATACCTGACGCGCTTCGGCGAGGGCATTCTCCCGTCCGAGGAAACCAGCTACCAGCAGGGCGACATCCTCCACGCGATGATGAAGACGACGGCGACCGACGAGATTGCACGCGTGCTCGCCAAGGGACCGCAGGAGGAAGCCGAATGAGAGTGGTAATCGCCGGGGCGGGAAGTGTCGGGTCGTCCATCGCCCGGGAACTCCTGTCCAACAAACACGAGATCCTGATGATCGACGAGAAGCCCGAGGCGGTCGGGCGCAGCGGCCTCAAGGGCGCGACCTGGCTCATCGGCGACGCCTGCGAGCTCACGACGCTCAAGGACGCACGGTTGGACGAGGCGGACGTCGTGGTCTCCGCAACCGGTGATGACAAGGTAAACCTCGTGGTGTCGCTACTGGCCAAGAGTGAGTTCGGTGTAGGCCGCACCGTGGGGCGTGTCAATAATCCGAAGAACGACTGGATGTTCGACGATTCGTGGGGCGTCGACGTCGCTGTCAACACACCGCGCCTCATGACGGCGCTCGTTGAGGAAGCCGTGGAGATCGGCGACCTCGTGCGGCTTCTGACCCTGCAGGCCGGGGTGTCGTCGATCGTCGAGTTCACGGTGCCGCAGGACTCGCCGCTGGTGGGCCATACCGTGGGCTCCATCTCGCTCCCCGAGGACTGCGCTGTGGTGGCGATCCTGCGGGACGACGCCCCCATCACCCCGAGCCCGGACGACGTGGTGGAAGCCGGCGACGAAGTGTTCTTCCTTGCGGCGATAGCGGCGGAGGATGCGCTGCGCGTCGCTCTCTCGGCACGGGACGGAGCTCGGGACGGAGCACGGGAGGGAGCGCAGGAGGAGGACGCACCTGAGAGCGCGCCACCCGATCGCAGCGGTTCCTCAGCGGTGCTCTGACCGAACGGGTGGTTTGGAGATCAGCCACGCGAACCACAGCCCGAGGGCGTAGAGCGGCAGCCCCATGGCTACGCGCATCGATCCCAGTGCCGCGATGTTCTCCGCCAGGTACAGCGGAAGCTGCACTGCCAGCCGGAGGGCCAGCACCGCCACAAGGATCCAGGTTGCCGTCGCGTAGGCCCGGACGCGGCGGGAGTCCTTCCGCCATTCGGCCCCTTCACCGCGGAGGAAGCCGAACAGCAGCCCGGCGAAGGGCCAGCGAACCGCGATCGAGATGATCATGGCCACGATATAGGCGCCGTTGACGTAGAACCCGGGCAGGAAGAAGTCCTCGGCGTTTCCGGTGCGAAGCGCCACGAAGGCACAGATCGCCACGCCGATAAGTCCCGACAGTGCCTGGGTGAGGGGCTTGCGGGACACCAGTCGGATTCCCGAGAACACTGCGGCGGAGGCGAGCGCAGCGATGAGCGACACGGTGAGATCGCGGGTGATGGTGAAGAGCACGGTGAACAAGAGCCCGGGGATGACGCTCTCGGCGAGGCCCTGCTTGCCGCCGATCGAGGACAGCACGTCGATCTGCCCGGCGGCGTCGCGCTTGACGCCCGACTGGGCAGCGTACTGCGATGCGAAACCGGCGGCGCCGTGTTCACCGGTGCCGGGAACGCTTTCCGTGCTGTCGTGCTGGTTTTCATTGTCCGGGTTCTCGTCGTGCTGGTGCTTTTTCAACGCGTCGCGCCTGTCCACTAGTGTTCCTCCGGCCGTCCGATGATCTCGTAGCGGGGATTGTAGATGGTGGGGACCCCGTCCACCTGGCTCGCCATCCCTTCGAAGGCCAGCTCCACACCGGCCACGATCCCCGGCACGCGCCGCTGGCCCATCCAGACGAGCCGGATGCGCACCGCGGGCGAACCCGCACTGCCGGAGAGCTTTACGGTCGCCGCGAACTGGGGTGCGCTCGTCGTCGGCTGGATAGTCACGCGGTCGATGAAGCCGCGGCCGGCGAAGCGCCCCCTGGCCGCGGGAGCCGGCGAACCAGCGCGCGAGCGATGCGCCCCAACCCGCAAACCGGCCACCAATCTCTACCTGATCTCGGTGATCTCGGGGCCGCGCTCGAGGGGGTTGAGGTCCGGGCGGGCAGGTGCTTGCGGAGGCGGCGTCGTCTGCGCATCCTTGGGCAGCCGCAGCGGCAGGAGCTCCCGCGGGGGCAGCGGATGGTCGCCGCGCACCACCACGACGCTGCGGAAAAGCGCCTCGACGGGTGCCGCATTGTTGGCGTCGATCGCCGCGCGTCCTCCGAAGACACCCCGAAGGAACCATCGCGGACCGTCCACTCCGACGAATCGCGCCACACGGTGACCGGGCTGGCCGTCGGGCAGTTGCGCCGGCAGCTTCGCCATCAGTTCAGTGCCGAAGGTTCCGCTCTTCTCCTCGACGGTTCCGCCCTGTGACCCGACCGACCGTCCGATCTGCTCGCGGATGTCGTCCCAGATGCCTCCCGTGCGCGGAGCGGCGAACGCCTGCAGCTGGAGAGTGGATCCGTTGAGGTCCAGTGTCACGGCGATGACCCGCTTGGTTTTCTCCTCGACCTCCAACCGGAGCTGGAGGCCCTCTGCCGCACCGATGCGGAGCGCGCCGAGATCGATGTAGCCGTCGAGCGCTTCCTTCTCGGCGGAATCGAACGGCCCGCTGTCGCGAATGAATGCGGCACTGACCACTTCCGTCCCGGCGTCGGCCTTCACCGCGTCTCCAGCGTCAGCTGCCTGCCCATCGGCGGGTCCCGCAGCCGCCTCGTCCTGCTTGTTCTTCTTCAGGCGCCCAAAAACCATGAGTGGGTTCCTTTCCCTTGACGATTGTGTCCTCGATGCTGGGTGCACGCCATCCGGTGCGCACCATGAAACAGGGTGAAAGTCATGTCCGGCTGCTCTCGTCCCTCCGGAACCCGTCCTGTTCGGCGGGTGATCCGGTGCCCGCGGTGAACCCGCCCGTCGAACCGAATCCGCCCGTGCCCCTGACCGACTGCGGCAACTGGCTGACCTGCTGGAATTCGGCGCGGGCCACCCGTTGGATGACCAGTTGGGCAATGCGGTCGCCTCGGGAGAGATGAACGGTGTTGCCGCGGTCGGTGTTCAGCAGGCATACCTTGATCTCGCCGCGGTAACCTGCGTCCACGGTGCCGGGTGCGTTGACGATCGTGAGCCCGTGCCGCGCGGCGAGTCCCGAGCGGGGGTGGACGAAGCCTGCGTATCCCTCGGGCAGCGCGATGGCGACACCCGTGGGGACGAGGAGCCGCTCCCCCGGAGCGAGGGAAAGATCCACCCGGCTGCAAAGGTCCGCGCCGGCATCTCCGGGCGTGGCATAGGCCGGAACCTCGAGGCCGTCGTCGAGCATTCGAATCTGGACCGGCAGGTCCTCTTGTGTGTCAGGCACCAGCGTCTCCAACAATCGGGGGTCTAGGCAATCGGGTCTCATCACAGGTGGGGATTTTGCGCACCCCCAACTTTCGCTCCTCACCGCCGGAACACCCGGTCCGCCGGGACCGCGGCAGGTACAGGGAATTACTTTAGCCCCTTTGCCCTACCGTCGCCTGGTGGCCGGGATGAAACCCGCCGGAAAAGATGGAATGGTTGGAGCATGCCAAACGCCGCAGAAGGATCCGCCGACGTCGTTCTCTACGAGGAGAAGCTGTGGCCGTCCCCGTGGATCTGGCTGATAGCGGCGGGAGTCTCCAGCGCCGCGATCGTGACGTTCGCGCCGATCGACATCAGCATCGGCTACCTTGCCGCCGTAGTTCTGGCCGGAATCATCACGACCCTGCTCATCCTCTCCACCCCGCGCATCGCGGTGACACGCTCGACGCTGACGGTTGGACGGGCCACCATCGAGCGGCGCTACCTGGGATCCGTGGAGCTGTACCGGGGGGAGGACGCCACCCGCGAACGCGGCACTTCCCTCCACGGGCTGGCCTACCTGTGCATCCGGGGCTGGATCTCCCCGGTCGTGAAGATCGAGGTGGTCGATCCCGAGGACCGGACCCCCTACTGGCTCACCTCCACGCGGAAACCGGAGAAGCTGGTGGCGGCGCTGGCCTCCTGAGCGGGTTCCGCCGGCTCAGCCCCGACAATCCAGGCAGTAGAGCAAGCCACCTTCGTTTTCTGCGATCTGGGAGCGGTGCCGCACCAGGAAGCACGACGAGCACGTGAATTCGTCGGCCTGGGCCGCCAGGAACTCGACCACCGGTTCATCGCCCGACATGTCGGCGCCCGGCAACTCGAAGGAATCCGCTGCTGCAATCTCGTCCTCATCGATCACCGGGGACTGGTCTGTCATCAGTTTTCCTGCCGCCTTTCTTCTGTCCTGCCATTGGAGTCCAGCATTATTGTTCAGCATTTCTGCCGTAATCCACACCGTGGCGCCAGTTCCGCGCCACGCCACCGGGTGTAGTAGGAATGGGAGCCATTCAATGGCACAGTTTCACCTAGAGATAACTGTCGGCTGGAGGATTGAATGCAGGAGCTACGTCTGGTGGGCGTCCATGAGAATGGCGCACACCTGCTGCTCAGCGGCGACGAGGGCACTACTTTCCGCCTGCCGATCAACGAAGCGTTGAGGATCGCGAGCACACGGCCGTCGACCCGTGTTGCCCCCCTTCCTCCGACCAATGGACAGGCAGCCGTGCATCTCACCCCCAAGGACATCCAGGCACGCATCCGAAGCGGTGCAAGCGCCGAGGAAGTGGCCGCCGAATCGGGCCTCGAACTCGATCACGTCCTACGGTACGAGGGACCCATCCGCGCGGAGCGCGACTACATGGCGTACCTCGCCCAGCGCGTCGAAGTAGCTTCCCCCGTGCCCTTCCACGACGGGTACCGCTCCGCCTTCGGCAACAACCCGGCACAGCTCGGCGACATGGTCGCGTTCCGTCTACAGGCCTACGGGATCGACCCGGCCGGCGTCGACTGGGACTCGTGGAGGCGGGCCGACGGCGTGTGGCTCGTGGTGGCGCGCTTCGCGCTACCCGAAGGCAGCACGGTGTCCATCGGTGAGGACCCTCCCGCACAGTGGACCTTCAATCCGACGCGCCGCATCCTCACCAATGCGAACCGCTGGGCGCAGGTCCTCAGCGAGCTCGAACCGCTCGACGGGCCGCTTCCGGCGCGGCGGCTCAGCGCCGTCGCCGACCGCGTCTTCGACTTCGAAGCGGAGAAGGACGACGACGGCCCCACGGCGGGTTCCGACCCCGACGGTCTCCTTGACGTCCTGAGGTCCCGTCGCGGCCAGCGCCTCGGCGCTGACGAGGAGGGCGACGACGCACTGGCCGAACTCCTCACGAGGGGCAGCATCCCCGCCGCCCACCCGCGGAATGAAGCGGATGACCGCGACTCCGCGGACAACGCTCCGGACCACGCCGCCGCGGAGTCGATACCTGCCGGGCTCGGACTGGCCCCGGCGCTGCCGGCGGACGACGACAGCGGAACACGTCACGAGGACGGCAGCCCGAAACTGTACGACGGGGTCAGCGCAGATACACGCGAGATCAGCATCTTCGCCAGGCCGGCAGGATCGGGACGAGACGGCGGAAAATCCGTGTCGGGACCGGCCGCACAGGAAAGCCCGCACGATGAGGCAAAGCCTTCCGAGGAGCCGCAGACCCGGAAGAATCAGGGAGTGGCACCCGCTAGGACCGATGAGCCTGCGGACCGCCGCAACAAGCCCAAACGGTCAAGCGTCCCCAGCTGGGACCAGATCGTGTTCGGCACGAAGGGCGACTAGCGCTGGGCTGGGCAGCCGGGTATGGATCGGGAACCAGTGCTGGGGGACGGAGGTCCCCTTGCCCTCCATCGACCTGAACAGTGACGTCGGCGAATCCTTCGGCACCTGGATCCTGGGCGACGACGCCGCCGTGTTCCAGCACGTCTCCAGCGCCAACGTGGCCTGCGGCTTCCATGCCGGGGACCCCAGCACCATCGCGCGGACCTGCCGCGACGCCGTCGCTGCCGGAGTGACCATCGGCGCCCACGTGGGGTACCGGGATCTGGCCGGGTTCGGCCGGAGGTTCCTGGACTGCTCGGCCACGGAGCTCGCCGACGACGTCCTGTACCAGCTGGGCGCACTCCAGGCCCTCGCGCAGGCCGCAGGAGCCGGGATCAGATACGTGAAACCACACGGCGCGCTCTACAACACCATCGTCCACCACGAGATCCACGCCCAGGCGGTGGTCGACGCCGTCCACGCCTTCGACCCCGGACTGCCGCTGCTGCTCCTCCCCGAGGCCGTGGCACGCTCACGCGCCGAGGCAAGGGGCATGAGGGCGCTCTCCGAGGCCTTCGCCGACCGCGCCTACAACCCGGACGGTACCCTGGTCCCTCGTCAGGAGGACGGCGCCGTGCTGCACGACTCCCGGCAGATCGCGGACAACATGGTGCGCCTTGCTACCCAGGGACAGATCACCGCGCGGGACGGTTCGGTGTTCGACGTCCGCGCCGACAGCATCTGCGTGCATGGTGACACGCCCGGCGCGGTGGCGATGGCCGGCGCGGTGCGCACCGCACTCGAGGAAGCCGGTGTATCCGTTCGGAGCTTCGTGTGAGTAGCATCGCGGTGCGCTGGGCAGGCCCTCGGGCAGTCCTCGCGGAGGTTTCGACCCTCCCGGACGTGCTCGCCCTGCACCGGCGGCTCACCGCGCAGCCGCTGCCGGGGCAGCTCGACGCCGTAGCCGGCGCCCGAACGGTGCTGGTCCGTTTCTCCGGCCACGAGGCGGCGGTCTCCGCCGCTGCGGCCCTGCCGCACCTGGATCCTCCGACGTCCGGCCGGCCCGGCGGGCGCGAAGTGACGATCGAAGTAGTGTACGACGGCGTTGACCTCGACGAGGTCGGGCGGCTCACCGGCCTCGGCCGCGACGGCGTGATCAGCGCCCACACCGGCCAGCCGTGGAGCGGTGCGTTCGGCGGATTCGCCCCCGGCTTCACCTATCTGGTCGGGGAGGACCGGCGCCTGCACGTTCCGCGCCGCACCACCCCCCGTACCGCCGTTCCGGCGGGATCCGTAGCACTCGGCGGCGAGTTCTCCGCGATCTACCCGCGCCGGTCCCCCGGCGGCTGGCAGATCATCGGAACGACGGCGGCGCGGATGTGGGACCTGGAGCGGGAGCAGCCGGCCCTCGTCCGGCCCGGCGATACCGTGCGCTACCGGGCGGTCCGCGAACTGGCCGACCTCGGGAATTCCGCTACGCCATCGGGCAAGCGACGAGAACCCGCCGGGCCCGACGCCGGACTCGAGGTCGCGTCCGCCGGCCTGCTGTCCCTCCTGCAGGACCTCGGCCGCCCCGGCAACGGTGACCTCGGCGTCTCCCCGTCCGGTGCGGCGGACCAGCCGTCGGCACGCCAGGCCAACCGCCTCGTCGGCAACCAGGCCGGTGCGGCCGTCGTCGAGAACCTGCTGGGCGGGCTGTCGCTTCGGGCGCACGGCGACCAGGTGGTCGCCGTCACCGGCGCCCCGGTTCCGCTCCGCGTTTCGGGCCCGGGAACCCCGCGGAAGCCTGCCATGGGCCACCCCTTCGCACTGCTCGACGGTGACCTGCTCGCCCTCGGCACACCGACTGCAGGGCTTCGCAGCTATGTCGCAGTGCGCGGCGGGTTCGATGTCCTGCCGGTCCTCGGCAGCAGATCATCCGACACACTGTCCGGAATCGGGCCCGCTCCCCTGGCGCCGGGTGCGGTGCTTCCCGTCGGAGCCGTGCGGGGGCTCCCGCCCGTGGGTTCCCCCGAGGAGACGATGCTCCGTCTGGGTGCCGGGACCATGGAGCTGCGGATCACCCTCGGCCCGCGGAATGACTGGTTCACCGACCAGGCCATCAAGGCTCTCCTCACCCGGGAATGGAGGGTGACGAACCAGTCGAACCGCGTGGGCGTGCGCCTGGCGGTTTCGAGCACCGACCCCGCCCGGACGGAGGAGGCAGGAGTGCTGGAAAGGGCGCGGTCGGGGGAGCTACCCAGCGAGGGCACGGTGGTCGGGGCGCTCCAGGTTCCTCCCTCGGGGCAACCCGTCCTGTTCCTGGCGGACCAGCCGGTCACCGGTGGCTACCCGGTGATCGGTGTGGTGGCGGCCGAGGACGTCTCCCTCGCAGCCCAGCTGCCGCCAGGGCAGCTGGTCCGCTTTCTGCTCGTGGACCCGGCCACCCTGGCGCCTTCGGCAATGACGGCTGGGTAGCAGCGCAGGCAGTTCAGGCTGCCCCGAACGGCAGTGGCATCTCGTTACCCTGCAGTGACGGGACGGTCCGGGCGGTCTGCCTGCGCATATGGTGCCTGCGGCACAGGGTTTCGTAGCCGACCGACGTATCGGCGGCGCCCGGCCTGCCTCCGGATCCCGAGCTCGGGTGTCCGTAGGCCTGCATGCCGCCGTCCTCCTGCTGATCCACGTTGCCCACCACCATCTGGTCGCCCTCGACCACCATCACACCGTCCACGACCCTCGCGTTGTGCGTGGCGCGACGGCCGCACCAGCAGAGCGCTTCGACCTGCAGGACCTGAATTCGGTCGGCGAGCTCGATGAGGCGCTGCGACCCGGGGAAAAGGTGCGTGCGGAAATCGGATGTGATGCCGAAGGCGAAGACGTCGATCGTCATCTCATCGACGATCCTTGCCAGCTGGTCGATCTGCCGGCTCGTGTAGAACTGCGCTTCGTCGCAGATGAGGTAGTCGACGCGTGCACCGTTGGTCAGCCGGTCGGCGATCTCGGTCCAGAAGTTCGACCCGGGGCGCACCTCGACGGCGTCCACCTGAAGACCGAGGCGGCTGGAGATTATCGATTCCCCAGCGCGGTCATGGGAGCTGAACAGCACTCCCCGGCGCCCGCGTGCCCGATGATTGTGGTCCATCTGGAGAGCGAGCGTCGATTTTCCGCAGTCCATCGTTCTCGAGAAGAAGACCAGCTCAGCCACGGGAGGCGCCTGCCGTCCGGCCGGCACGGACCGCCGGCTGCAGCGGCTTGCCGGGCCGGGCGAGTGTCAGCAACGGCACCTCGCGCTCGGCTCGGGTCCAGGAGCCGTGCTGGCCCACCACTTCGCGGGCGGATTCCGAGGACCGGCGCGCATCGAACAGGGCGATCGGCTCCCGTGCGGCGATAAGCAGGTCCCCGATGCGGGGCAGGACGGTCGGAGCCACGGGTCCGAAGAACCCGCCGTTCACCGCCTCATCCCGTGTCAGCACCCACGCGGACTTTCCGTACGCTTCCTGCCACCGGGAGGAAAGCCCGTTCCGTCCGGCTGCATCGAGCCCCGGTTCACAGTACAGATGCACGAGCCGCGGCTCGCCCGCCGTATGCGCGATACCGTCCACCAGGGACTCCTGGGCCGAGAAGTCGAATCTCTTCGAAGGCTCGACGTCGACCATGCCGTGGTCGGCGGTGAGGAGGACGAGCGTGTCCGGCGGGACCTGCTTCACGAGGGAGCGCATGGCGAAATCGAGGTCCTCCAGGCGGCTCAGCCATTCGGCCGAGTTCGCGCCGTACCTGTGGCCGGCCTTGTCCAGATCATTGAGGTAGAAGTACATCAGCATCGACTCCGACCCGGCCAGCTGCTCCGCCGCGAGCCGGATCCGCGCCTGGACCGTGTTCCCTCCCGCGAAGCCGCCGCCGCGCAGGGCTGCCCTGGTCATCGGTGAGTCTGCGAACCGTGGCTGGCTGACCGTGAGGACCGGCAACTCCGCGGCGACCCGTTCGAAAACCGTGGGATGTGGCTGCCAGCGGAGGGGGTCCACCTGGTCATCCCATCGGCCCAGCATGTTGACCACTTTGTCCTGTGCCGGGTCGAGGACGTCGTACCCCACCATGCCGTGCTGACCCGGGGGCAGCCCGGTGCCGAGGCTCGCCAGCGAAGCCGCCGTCGTCGAGGGAAAGGCGGCGCTGAGGCGTTGCCCACCGTCCAGCTTCTGGCGCAGGAAAGGCGCGTGGCCCGCGTACTTCCTGAGCAGCGACAGTCCGAGGCCGTCCACCATCACCACGCACACCCGGCGTGCGGCGGGAAGCCCGAGGGCATTGGAGAACGTCTCGAGTCCCAACGCGGCAGCGGCACTGGTCAGTACCTCGGCAACCGTTCCCGTGCCGAAGGGAGGGGGCGGGGGCAGCGGCTCGTCGGCGTTCGAAGGCACCACGACTACCGCTGGTGGTGCGCACGCGTGAAGCGGCCGCCGAACCCTGGCTGGCGGCGTCCACCGGCGTCGGAGGTGAGGACCAGCCCACCGCCGGTCGAACTCGCGGTATTCACCTGGCGCAGGGCCCGGGCGAAGGACTTGGCGTTCTGCACGGCCTGCACGCCGTCGGCCTCGGCGCTGACCCGGAGCACGATGTCCTCCTGGGCGACGGTCCCGGTGTACCCGTGGTCGGCATCGCACTGGGCGTCTCCGCAGCTTGCGGGTCCCATGTCGAGGCGCTGGCCTCCGGACCAGGCGATGGCCAGGGTCATCTCGCGCGTCTGGTCGGACGGCTTGTAGTCCTGCGGCTGCGCGTAGAGGTAGCTGAGCACCACGGAGCGGATCTGGCTGACGGGCACCGATTCCGTGGAGATCTGGGCCATGACCTGCTCGCCTGTTTCGTCGAGCTGCTGGTCGTCCACATGGGTGATCACGAGCATGTCCTCGGTGAGGACCAGCACCGTGATGTGACGGTGGACTTCGGTGCGTTCGAAGTGGGTCTCGAGGTGAGCCACATGGGAGAGCGGCTCCCGGCCGTCAAGGGCGTCGTGGACCACGTCGGCGACCAGGCGCGGATAGAATCCGGCACGCTCAAGGGAGGAGTCGAGGTCGCGGCGCTGCGCGGAAAGCGAAGGGGTCATGACTCAAGCCTACCGGCGAGGCACCCTAGTCCCGCATCGCCCGGCGGGCACTGTCGGTGCGCTGTTGGGGATTGCCCACGTCAATACGGGCCCCAAGGATGGACAGCCCGGCGGTCGACACGAGTACCGGATTGAATTCCAGCAGCGCGATCTCCGGGTGGCGGTCCTTCAGCAGCGCAACCCGTGCGACGAGATCCTCGATGGCACCGACGTCGGCCGGCGGCAGGCCCTGGTAGCCGAACAGCCTCCGCGACGCCCGGGGGGTCCGCACGAGATCCGAGACGTCGACGGTGCTCAGCGGAGGAACGGCGTGGCCCCAGTCGTCGAGCAGGTTGACGGCGTCTCCGGCCATCCCGAAGGACACCACGGGGCCCAGGAGCGGATCCTCAATGGCCCGGAGCGTGCAGGCCTGTCCCGCCGGCACCATGGCCTGGATTTCCATGCCGAAGCTGCCGAAGGGCGCCAGGACCTTTTCCATCTGCCCGATGTTGTGCTCCAGCGCTGCCGGGGTATCGATGTTCAGCCGAACGCCACCGAGGTCCAGCCGGTGACGGAGGTGCTCGTCCATGGTTTTCAGCGCGACCGGCCACCCGAGCCTGTCGGCGGCCGCGACGGCCTCTTCCACGGACTCGAACCGCATCGCCGGTACCAGCTCGATGCCGTAGTGCATCATCAGCTCGGCGCTCTCGTCGGGCGCCAGGCGGGTCAGCCCGACACCGGTGACGCGGCGGAGGATCCCCGCGAGCTGAGCCGAGGCGGCGTCGGAATCGGTACCCTCGGGGTCGATGAACTCGCCGTGGTCCCGCACCCGCCACTGCGTGTACTTCGCCACCGCCCCCAGGGCAGCGAGGGCGGCTCCCGGGCTGGGGAAGCAGGGGATGCCGTGTTCGATGCCGTCGGGCTGCAGCCGCTGGTCCAGGACACCGGTGAAGGAAGCGACGACGGGCTTTCCCGCCCTCTCCCCGCAGCGTCGCAGGCATTCGGCGATCGCTTCGGCACTCAGGCCCCGCGCGGGCAGCGTGGTGACGACGGCGCCATTCACCGCGCCGTCAGCGAGCGCGGCGGAGACGGCGTCCTCGAGTGCCGGCAGGGCAACCGACATCCCAGTGTCCAGGTCGAGGTCGGTGACAAGCCGTGCAACCGTCAGGGACTGCGCCGCGACGGCGTCGGCCACCACCTTCCCCAAACCGGAGGAATTGCTGAAAACCGCGATGTTTGGTCCGTCCGGCAGCGGCTGGGAGGAGACGATCTGGGCCACATCCATGAGTTGCTCGGTCGTTTCGACCCGGATCACCCCGGACTGCCGGAGCATCGCATCGAGCGCTCCGCCCGGAGCCTGCGTGGTGCGGACGGCGTGGCCGGGCGGGAGTTGCAGCCCGGTGACGTCCGATTTCGCCACGATGACCGGTTTCGTCAGCGCCAGCCGGCGCGCGATGCGTGAGAACTTGCGCGGGTTACCGATGGACTCGAGGTACAGCCCCACTGCGCCGGTGGCGGCGTCGTCCTCCCAGTACTGCATGGCGTCGTTACCGGAGACGTCGGCACGGTTGCCCGCCGAGATCACCGAGGACAAGCCGAGCCCGCGGCGGCTCGCCGCGGCGAACAGCATCACGCCGAGGCCGGCGGACTGGCTGAACAGGGCCAGGTTCCCCCGGCTCGGGAGGGACGGGGCCATGGACGCATTCAGCCGCACCGCCGGATCCGTGTTGACGAGGCCCAACGACGCCGGCCCCACCACCCGCATGCCATGGGCCCGTGCACGGTGCACGAGTGCGCGCTGCTCGGCAATCCCTCGTCCGTCGTCGGCGTAGCCTGCGGTGGCGACGAGCAGTCCCTTCACACCGGCGGCGGCACACTGGTCCACCACGGCGTCCACCTGCTCGTGCGGCACGGCGATCACCGCGAGGTCGACGGGCTCGGGCACCTCGGCGAGGGTGGCATGCGAGAGCAGTCCGTGCAGTTCGAACGCTTCGTGGTTGACGGCGTACACCGTTCCGGTGAAACCACCCTCAACGAGGTTCTCCAGGAGCGCGTACCCTACGGTCCCCCACTCGCGGCTCGCACCGATGACGGCGATGGTCGACGGCGCCATCAGCTCGGCGACGCTGCGCGCCTCGGCGCGGTGCTCCCGCGCCTCCATGACCGCGCGCGATTTGGCGGTCTCGTCGATGTCGAAGCTCAACATCACCACGCCGTCGTCGAAATGCCGCTTCACCTCGTAGCCGGCCTCGGCGAAGACGGTGATCATCTTGCGGTTCTCGGGAAGCACCTCCGCGGAGAACCGCCGGATGCCGTTCTCACGCGCTGCGGCGGCCAGGTGTTCAAGGAGGATCGATCCGAGCCCGCGGCCCTGGTGGGAGTCCGACACGTTGAAGGCGACCTCGGCTTCCTGCGGGTCCTCGAGCCGGTCATAGCGCCCGATCCCAAGGATGTCGGAGCCCCGCGTGATGACGAAGGCCACGCGGTCGTGGTGGTCCACCTCGGTGAACCGCTTGAGCTCCCTGGTGCTCAGCTTGGCCTTGTAGGTGAAGAACCGGAGGTAGATTGAGTTCTGCGACTGGCTGACGTGGAAGGACTGCACGGCGTCGGCGTCGGAGGGTGAGATTGGCCTCAAGTGCCCGGTTCCGCCGTCCCGCAGGACGACATCCGCTTCCCAGTATTCGGGGTAATGTCCGTCGGCCGCCATAGACTCACCCTAGTGGGCATCGCCTGCGCGCGTCAGCGCCGGGCTGGATGTCCCGCCCCGGACCCACCGATCACGTTGAGGAAGCACCATTCCTATGGCAAGGCGCCAAACCACCGCACCGCCGGCAGATTTCACCGAGAAGATCATCGATATCGACGTCGAGGCGGAAATGCAGGATTCGTTCCTCGAATACGCCTATTCGGTGATCTACTCCCGGGCGCTGCCCGACGCCCGGGACGGCCTGAAGCCCGTGCAGCGCCGCATCCTCTACATGATGACCGACATGGGGCTGCGCCCCGACCGCGGGCATGTGAAGTCGGCCCGCGTGGTGGGCGAGGTCATGGGCAAGCTCCACCCCCACGGCGACACCGCCATCTACGACGCCATGGTGCGGATGGCCCAGGATTTCTCGCTCCGGCTTCCGCTCATCGACGGGCACGGCAACTTCGGCTCGCTCGACGACGGCCCGGCGGCCCCCCGGTACACGGAGGCCCGCCTCGCGGCTCCGGCCCTCACGATGACCAACCACCTCGACGAGGACGTCGTGGACTTCGTGCCGAACTACGACAACCAGCTGATGCAGCCCGAGGTGCTGCCCGCAGCGTTCCCCAACCTGCTCGTCAACGGCGCCAGCGGCATCGCCGTCGGCATGGCAACGAACATGGCTCCGCACAACCTCGGTGAGGTCATTGCGGCGGCACGCCACCTGATCACCAACCCGGATGCCGGGCTCGACGACATCCTCCGCTTCATTCCCGGCCCCGACCTGCCCAGCGGCGGGAAGATCGTCGGACTGACCGGCATCCGCGACGCCTACGCCACCGGCCGCGGTTCCTTCAAGACCCGCGCCACGGTGAAGGTGGAACAGCTTTCGGCACGCAGGACCGGCCTGGTGGTGACCGAACTCCCCTACACCGTGGGACCGGAAAAAGTGATCGAGCGGATCAAGGACGCCGTCACCTCGAAGAAGCTGCAGGGCATTTCGGACATCGTGGACCTGACGGACCGCATGCATGGCCTCCGGCTGGTCATCGAGCTCAAGAATGGCTTCAATCCCCATGCCGTCCTGGACCAGCTGTACCGCTACACGCCCATGGAGGACTCCTTCGGGATCAACAATGTGGCGCTGGTGGACGGACAGCCGCGCACACTCGGCCTCCTCGAACTCCTGCAGGTCTACATCTCCCACCGCATGCTGGTGGTGCGACGACGCACCGCGTACCGGTTGCAGCGTAAGCTCGACCGGCTGCACCTGGTGGAGGGCCTCCTGATCGCCCTGGTCGACATCGACGAGGTCATCCAGATCATCCGCTCCTCCGATGAGGTCGCAGCCGCACGCGAGCGGCTCATGTCCATCTACGACCTCTCCGAGATCCAGGCCAACTACATCCTTGAACTCCGTCTGCGGCAGCTCACCCGGTACTCACGGGTCGAGCTCGAGAAGGAACAGGAGCAGCTCCGGCTCGACATTGCCGAGCTCGAGGCCATCCTCGGCTCGGAGGGCCGCCTGCGGACCCTCGTCTCGGACGAGCTCGCCGCGATCTCGGAGCAGTTCGCCACGCCGAGACGCACCGTGCTGCTCGAATCGGAGGCCTCTGCTCCCGTGAGGGGATCGGCGTTGCCGGTCGCCGCAGGCAAAGGCGCCAGAGCCGTCCTGCCCCTCGAGATCGCCGACGACCCGTGCTGGGTCATCTTCTCCGCATCGGGCCAGCTTGCCCGGACCTCCGACCGGCAGCCGTTGAACGACGGCCAGCGCATCCGACATGACGCGTTCCGCTCCATCCTCCCCATCACCGCACGCGCCGAGATCGGGGCGTTGGCGTCCTCAGGCCGCATGATCCGGCTGCAGGTGATGGACCTGCCCGCCCTGCCGCCCACTGCGGGCATTCCGAACCTCGCTGGGGGCGTACCGGCGAGAGATTTCATCACCCTTCAGCGCGGGGAGACGCTGGTCGGGCTGGCACCGCTCGACGCCGTCCTCGCCCTGGGGACGGCGCGGGGAATCGTCAAGCGCGTGGTGCCCGAGTACCCGCTCAACCGCGACGACTGGGAGGTTATCTCCCTCAAGCCCAAGGACGAGGTGGTGGGCATGGCCGCGGCACTGGACGACGACCAGCTCGTGTTCGTCACACGCCAGGCGCAGCTGCTGCGCTTCAACGCCTCGGCGGTGCGGCCCCAGGGCCGTACCGCCGGTGGAGTGGCCGGCATCAAGCTCGCGGCCGACGATACCGTTCTCCACTTCGGTGCGGTGGCGGACGGAGCGACGGACGGGGTGGTGGTCACGATAGCCGTGCAGGGGGACGCACTGCCCGGCAGTTCACCCGGATCGGTGAAGGTCACGGAATTCGACGAATATCCCGCGAAGGGACGGGCCACCGCTGGGGTCCGCGCCCACCGGTTCCTCCGCGGCGAGGACCGCCTCTCCCTGGCATGGGCCGGCCCGGGGCCGGCGAAGGCGGCGGCCGCCAACGGGGTTGCCAGGGCGCTGCCCACTGAACACGGCCGACGCGACGGTTCCGGCATCGCCCTCACCCAGGAGATCGACGTCGTCGGACCCAGCCTGACGGGACTGATGCGGGCCGCCGCACCACCGCTGTCCACGGCGGCTGGGGACGGTTCCACCGGCTCAGGGCCCGCCGACGGACAGGACACCCTGCTGTAGCCGGGTATCTGCCGGGGGTCGGACGTCCCGCCATCGAGGGCTCCTGGCGGCAGGGCGCGCCGGCGGCGCCCTGGTCAGGGGACGGGCGCCACGAGCGGGAGGTCGAAGACGATCGAACGCTGTGTCGGCTCGTACCCCATCCGTTCATAGAGCCCGAGAGCTCCTGACGGGTTCTCCGTGTCCACGCCGAGCCCGGCATTGTCCATGCCGGCGGCCCGGTACCGTTTCATGGCCTCGGCGAGCAGGGCGGGTGCGAGTCCTCGCCCGCGCCACGTGCTGCGCACACCGAGTAGGTCGGTGTAACCCTCGGTATGGCCGAGGAGTTCCTTCGAATCGGGGTCATGGCTCGCGAGTTGGTAGGCGGCAACCTCACCCTTGGCGCGGTCCACGAGGGCCAGGCTCCAGTCCGGCCGGAACTCGGGGTGGCTGACCGTGAACTGCCACGACTCCTGGTCCCGCGGCTCGCTCCCCCAGTGATCCTGAAAGGCGTCATTGTGTGCGAGGCGTACCAGTTCGGAGATATTCCGGTCCGCTGCATCGGCGAAGCTGATCAGCTCGAGCTCGGGAGGAAACGGGAACTCGGGGATGGGCTGGTCCAGGGGCCGGGTCATCTCGGTGAAGTACCGCACGATCGAACTTCCGCTGCCCTCGAGCAGGGCAAGGTGCGACGCGTTGCGTTCCTCCACGTAGTTGCGAAGGACGCCGTCGGTCAGGCCGTTCTCCTGCAGCCGGACGGCGGAGCGCCACGCCTGCCAGCCGAAAATGGCCCGCCCGATGCCCTTCCTCCGCCACTCGGGATCCACGCCGCCAGACCCATGCACCAGGGAGGAGCCCCTGTTCATCGACACGCGTCCAAAAGCATGCAGGACGCCGTCGGGGCCGAACCCGGCGATGGTGTCCCTCCGTGCGTCGTTCTTCGACGCTCGGAGCGCCTGCTCGAGGTCGGCACGCTGCTCGACCCAGTCCGGCTCGTCCGCCGCCGCGATGCGTTGGGTCAGGGAGAGCCATGCGCCGATGTCGGAGTAGGCGAGGGGGCGCCACGACAGGATCGTGGGCAGCGCGGGGCGGGCCGCCGTGCCAGCACTGATGGTTCCGTCAGCAGGTTCCGGGGTGTCGATCGCGCTCATGCCTCCAGCGTATGGCAGGGTGCGGTGATCGCGGGTCGTCGCGTCGACTTCCCGCTGCAGGTGGTCCGCGCTTCAACGTCTGAAGGTCCGGGGTTGCCCCGGCGTTCGGTGACCATGGTTCTTCCGGATCCGGAAGAACGCATCCCTTCGAAGAATCCGCGTCGTCAGGGACTGTGCCCGTGCGCGAAGAGGCAAGGAGGCGTCGAGCCCGGAAGCGGCGTCGCCTGCCCGCGGGTCGCAGTTGTCCCCAGCGTGACGACGTCGTCGCAGGCCTGCCGCGCCAGCGGATCGGTTCCTCAGCACGGCAGTTACGGGCGCGACGGGGACGGCAGCCACCACGGCAAGTAGTTGCCGGCCGAGGGCCGCCGGGTGCAGCAGCGCCGTGGTGAGAAGGGCAGCGCAGCCGGTCAGAACGGCGGTCATGAAGGGAAGCACCGCGCGGAAAAGAGTTCCCTCAGCTCGTCAACATCCCCGATCAGGTGCTCGATATCACCAAAGGCGGCACGACCGCGGCACCGGGACGCTCTTCAGGAGGTCTTACGGCCCACGGGAGGGCAGGGCGCGGCCGTCGGCACGAAGAATGCGAGCAGCGCCTCCATGGCGAGCAGAGCGCCGAGGAGATCACCGACGAAACGGCTGTACTCACTCCAGGCCATGCCGACCTGGAACTCCTGCACCGGCCCGTCGCCACGCCGAGGCTGAAGTTGATGAGGAGTAGCTTCCCCCCGGAACTTCGTCATCCGGAGGTAGTGCTCGTGGCCGGTGCGGTGCCACAGCGTCTGCATAACTGCGACAAATAGCCCGAGCTCAATGGTCAGCGGGACCATGAGGAAGTGGTAGACAGTGGTGATTCCGAATTGCCAACGGGCAGTTTCCAAGGCTTCTATAGAACCCTTCCGAGCGCGCCTTACGTTGGCAATCCCAAACTTCTACAGCGTGTAGAAGGAAAGTTAGCCATTTTCTACGGAGAGTAGAAATCCCGGCCGTAAGCCTGTAAGTTAGGTTCATGAACTTTGCCTCCTGACCGGGGCGGATCCGGCCCGCCGGAAGCGTGAACTGCGAACTGATCGAAAAAAGAACAAGGAAGAACATGGCAACGCTCGGAGATCTCGAACGCACGGTGATGGAACTGCTGTGGGCCACGCCGGAGGCACTTACTGCAAACGAACTGCGGGACGCAATCGCCGAGGCACCGTCAGGCGAGACAGGTCGCGAACTGGCGGTCACCACGGTTCTCACCGTCCTCTCCCGGCTCGAGAAGAAGGGCCTGGTGGAACGCGAGCGGAACAGCCGACCCCACCGGTACAAGTCGGTCACCAGCCGCGAAGCCCACACAGCGGAGCTGATGCACGAGGTCCTCGTCACCGCGCCGGACCGGGAAGCGGTGCTTGCGCGCTTCATCGGCAGCGTCTCCGAAACGGAAGCACAGACACTCCGCAAGCTGCTCGGCGGCAGCTGACCCGCTCGTGTTCTGGGCGTCCTACCTGCTGGCTACGCTCGCGATCATCCTCGCATGGCCCGCGCCCATTGCGCTCTCCCGGGCAACGTGGCCGGCGCGCGCCCCGTTCACTGCCATGGTGCTCTGGCAATCGATAGCACTCGCCGGCGGCCTGTCCATGATCGGCGCAATGCTCGTGTGGGGTCTTGAGCCGCTCGGTGACAACCTCGTGTCGGCAGCCGGCGGTTTCTGGGACGTTGCCAGGAACCAGAGGCCGGCCGAGACACTCGGCGTCGTGCATGTCTTCGCGCTCAGCGCGGCTTTCCTCCTGGGCGCGCACCTGATTTTCACCCTGGTGCTGACCTTCGTTCGGATCCGGCGCCAGCGCCGCCGCCACCGGGACCTGCTCGGGCTGCTCAGTTCACCCGCGCTCGACAATCCCGCTACCCTCGTCATCAACCACCCGGTCCCGGTGGCCTATTGCCTTCCCGGCGGAGCCCGGTCGGTGACGGTACTGTCCGACGGCCTGCTCGATCTCCTGTCCCGCGAAGAGCTCGACGCCGTGCTCACCCACGAACGCGCCCACCTCCACCAGCGGCACCACCTGCTGCTCTGGGCCTTCGCCGCATGGCGCGCGGCGCTACCGTGGCTGCCGACCTCCCAGCTGGCGCAGCGCTCGGTCAACGAACTGATCGAGATGCTCGCGGATGACGAGGCGCTGAAGCACGTCAAGGAAGCCACACTGGTGCGCGCTATCGCCATCGTCGCCTCGGGGTCCCCTCCACCCGTGTCCGACGACGAATGGCAAACACCTCCGGAACCTCTGGCGCTCACGGCGCTACCGGCGTTCGACCCCGGGACCGCGAGCACCGTGGATGCGACGGCCCAGCGCCTTCGCAGGCTCCTGAGTCCCCTGCCGCCGCTGTCCATCCTGCAGCGCGGCACCGTCTTGGGCACGGCCGCCCTGTTGCTGACCGTGCCGCCCATCCTCCTGGTCGCGCCGGAGCTGCTGGGTTGAGTCAGGCGTCGATGCGTTCCCGGTCCAGGCCGGCCGCCCCCGCGACGATGAAGTCCTTCCGCGGTGCGACGTCGCTGCCCATCAGGAGATCGAACACGCGTTCGGCGGACTCCGCTTCCTGGATGCGGACGCGGCGCAGCGTCCGGTGGCGGGGGTCCATGGTGGTTTCCGCGAGCTGCCCCGCGTCCATCTCGCCGAGGCCCTTGTAGCGCTGGATAGGTTCCTTGAAGCGCTTGCCCGACTTCTCCATCGCCGCAAGGAGCCGGTGCAGTTCGTTCTCCGAGTAGGTGTAAACCATCTCATTGGGCTTGGATCCGGCGTTGATCACCTCGACGCGATGGAGCGGGGGTACCGCGGCATATACCCGGCCGGCGGTCACCAGGGGACGCATGTACCGGAAGAAGAGTGTCAGCAGGAGGGTGCGGATATGTGCGCCGTCGACATCTGCATCCGTCATCAGGATCACCTTGCCGTAGCGGCGCGCGTCGAGCTGGAAGCTGCGTCCTGAACCGGCGCCCACCACCTGGATCAGGGCCGCGCATTCGGCGTTGGACAGCATGTCCCCCACCGAGGCTTTCTGCACGTTCAGGATCTTGCCGCGAATGGGCAGTAGGGCCTGATAGTCCGAGGACCGCGCCAACTTCGCCGTACCGAGCGCACTGTCGCCCTCCACGATGAACAGTTCGGAACGCTCTGCATCATCAATCCGGCAGTCGGCGAGCTTGGAGGGCATCGAGGAGGTCTCCAGGGCATTCTTCCGCCGTTGGGTTTCTTTGTGCACGCGTGCCGAGATGCGGGACTTCATCTCGGCGACCACCTTCTCGAGAAGCATGGCCGACTGCGGTTTGTCGTGGCGAGCTGTCGAGTTGAGCCGGGTCTGGATCTCCTTCTCGACCACTTTCGCGACGATGGCCCGCACCGCGGATGTGCCGAGGATCTCCTTGGTCTGACCCTCGAACTGCGGCTCGGCGAGTCGCACGGTCAGGACGGCGGTCAGGCCGGCGAAAACGTCATCCTTCTCGATCTTGTCGCCGCCGGCCTTGAGCTTGCGCGCGTTTGCCTCGATGACCTTGCGGAAGGTCTTGAGGAGTGCCTGCTCGAAGCCGCTCTGATGTGTGCCGCCCTTCGGGGTGGCGATGATATTGACGTAGCTGCGCACCGTGGTTTCGTACCCGATGCCCCAGCGCAGCGCGATGTCGACATCGCACTCGCGCTCTACCTCAGTCATGTGGCTGTGCCCGCGCTCATCGAGTACTGGAACCGACTCCTTGAAACGGCCCGATCCATGAATCCGCCAGACGTCAGTCACTGCAGCGTCCGCGGCGAGGAACTCGGCGTATTCGGAGATGCCGCCGTCGTGCTGGAAAACCTCCTCCACCGGACCGGCTTCACCCGCGGAGCCCGGCAGCCTGCGATCGTCGCGGAGCGTGATGCGGAGCCCCGGCACCAGGAAGGAGGTCTGACGGGCCCGCGCCTGGAGCTCCTCGTAGGAGAATTTGGCGTCCTGAGTGAAGATCTGGCGGTCAGCCCAATAGCGGACCCGGGTTCCGGTGACACCCCGCTTGGCCGTACCAACCACTTCGAGGCGGGATTCATCGAGGAACGGCTGGAACTCGGCGGCGGGCGAGAGTGTCTTGCCGTCCTTGAACCGGCCGGGCTCTCCACGGCGGAATGACATCTTGTAGGTCTTGCTCCCGCGGTCCACGAAAACGTCCAGCCGTGCAGACAGGGCATTGACGACGCTCGCACCGACGCCGTGCAGGCCACCGGAGGCCGTGTAGGACCCACCGCCGAATTTGCCGCCCGCATGGAGCTTCGTGAAGACCACTTCGACTCCGCTGAGCCCGGTCTTCGGCTCGGCGTCGACGGGAATGCCCCGGCCGTCGTCGTGAATCTCCACCGAGCCGTCGGAGTGGAGGATGACCGTGATGCTCTGGCCGAAACCGGCAAGCGCCTCGTCGACGGAGTTGTCAATGATTTCCCATAGACAATGCATCAGGCCCCGGGAGTCCGTCGACCCGATGTACATGCCTGGCCTCTTACGAACGGCTTCGAGTCCCTCCAGGACTGAGAGGTGCCGTGCTGTGTAATCGGAACTTGGTGGGGCCACGGGTGGATGATCTCCTCGAGAAATGGGGGCATTGCGGTGCCGACGAGCGGCGTGTCGTATCAACACCCAGTTTATGACCCGGCTCCCCCAAGCCCGGACAGGCTGGCCGGTCCCCCGCCCGACCGGCTGGTTCGCTGGTACGCCCGGAGCGAAAGGACACCCAGCCGAGGAAGGATCAGCAACGAATGATGGTTATATGGGAAGACGATCCACACGAGGAGGCATTCATGTCCACTGCAGTAGCAACACGCGAACTAACCGCCCTGGACCGCTGCGACCGCTGCGGCGCCCAGGCCTACGTTCGGGCAGTCCTTCAGACCTCCGGTGGCGAGCTTCTCTTCTGCGGCCATCACGCGCGGGCGGTCGAGTCGAACCTCAAGCCGCTCACGTCGGAATGGCAGGACGAGACCCAGCGGCTTCATGAGAAGCCTGCGGTTATTGCCTAGCAGCAAGCAACAGGCTGGCAGCAGGGCCCCGACAGCTCCGGTGTACAGCCGGCCGGAATGACGGAACCGCATCAACTACTGAAGGCCCCCTCGTATCGAGGGGGCCTTCAGTAGTTGATGCTCCAGTTGATTTTTCTCCTGACGGAAATGAGGCAGCACCGGACTGGCGGAGGTGAACCTGAACCCTAGTCCAGGTAGTCCCGGAGCACCTGCGACCGCGAGGGGTGACGCAGCTTGGACATCGTCTTCGATTCGATCTGGCGAATCCGCTCGCGGGTTACGCCGTAGACCTTACCGATCTCGTCCAGAGTTTTCGGCTGTCCATCGGTCAGGCCGAACCGCATGGCGACCACCCCGGCCTCGCGTTCCGAGAGGGTGTCGAGCACCGAATGGAGCTGCTCCTGGAGCAGGGTGAAACTCACCGCGTCCGCCGGGACCACTGCCTCGGAATCCTCGATGAGGTCGCCGAACTCGGAGTCACCGTCCTCGCCGAGGGGCGTGTGCAGCGAGATCGGCTCGCGGCCGTACTTCTGGACCTCGACGACCTTTTCCGGCGTCATGTCGAGCTCGAGGGCCAGTTCCTCGGGAGTGGGCTCACGCCCGAGGTCCTGCAGCATCTGCCGCTGGACCCGAGCGAGCTTGTTGATGACCTCGACCATGTGGACCGGAATACGGATGGTCCTCGCCTGGTCGGCCATGGCACGGGTGATGGCCTGGCGGATCCACCACGTGGCGTAGGTGGAGAACTTGAAGCCCTTCGTGTAGTCGAACTTCTCGACTGCGCGGATGAGCCCCAGGTTCCCTTCCTGGATGAGGTCCAGGAAAAGCATGCCGCGTCCGGTGTAACGCTTCGCCAATGACACCACGAGGCGGAGGTTGGCCTCAAGGAGGTGGTTCTTTGCGCGCTTCCCGTCGTGGATGACCCATTCGAGTTCCCTGCGGAGCTTGGAGTCCATCCCCGGATTTGCGTTGATCTTGTCCTCGGCGAACAGGCCGGCCTCGATGCGAAGCGCAAGATCCACTTCCTGCTCCGCGTTGAGGAGGGCAACCTTGCCGATCTGCTTGAGGTAGTCCTTGACAGGGTCGGCCGTGGCACCGGCTGAAACCACCTGCTGCGCGGGGGCATCGTCGTCGTCCGCGTCAGAGTAGACGAATCCGGTGGTCGAGCCGGTTTCGGCCTCGGCGACCTCGGGCTTGATCTCTTCGGCCTCCGGCTCGGCCTGTGGATCCGCAACGGCATCCAGCGCCTCGTCTGGGCTCAGGGCAGCGGTTGAAGCCTTCACCGGCGTCTTGGCGGAGGCGGCCTTCTTGGGCGCTGCCCGACGCTTGGTGGTGGTGGAACCGGTTTCGACCGAAACCGGTGCTGCTGTCTTCTTGACCGACACAGAGAACCTTTCATACGGCGGTGTGCGGTGCCGTCAAGGGGACAACACCACTATGACCCTGTCAAGTCCGTAGCTTCTTCCAATGGCATCGGTCAGGCGGGGTTCCTTATTGAAACCCGCCTTCTGCCTGCGCTATTCCCGCCACCTGCAGCTTTCCAGGTTTCAGCGGTACTGCGCAGTCCTCCAATTGGTGCACGGACCCGACCGGGTCTCAACCTTTATTGTCGCACGAGATGACCGCGCCCTGGAAATCTCGAGGGTCGGGCTCCCGGGTTTTTCACCTCACCCCGCCTGCCGGTACGGCGCCGCCCACGCCGAGCTGCGTTTCCTCGCCCATGCAGGCATTCCACCCCTGGAAATCAGTTCGGAAAGGAGTCTTGCCAGGCGGTAATCGGGCGCAGCCTCCTCTGCCTCCGCGAGGTGCACGCAGGCGCGTGAGCCCCGCCCCCGTGCGAATTCGATCCACGCCAGCATCGAGCACAATGCGGCCTTCCCCTCGCCGGTCGAAACTGGGGAAAGCCTCGTCAGTAGTGCGTGCACGGCGTCGACCCTGTTCCAGAGGATCGCACCCTCGTAACTCCCTGACAGCAATTCGCTGAGCCGAAGTGCGTCCGCCCTCGAGGACGGCGCATCCCAGACGGACGCATCACGGACTCTGCCGTTCGGCCGAAGGGTTCCGAGCGCAGGTGCCACCGGTGGCGCTGCCGGATATCGTTCCTCGAGCAGCGCGCAGGCCCGGGCTCCACGGACTGCGCTCGCAAGACCCAGGCAGCTGCTGACGAGGAGGAAATCCCGGATCGTCTTCGAGCCCAGGCTGGCCAGAAGGAAGCCTGCGACGCGGGGCTGTTCACTGCAGTCAGGGGGTAGCGGCAGGCCGATTACCGCTTCCCAGACCTCGACTGTTGCGCGGAACTGGCCTCCTTCCAGCCACCGGCCCTCACAGAGCGCAGCGTACTCAGAACAGGCCAGCGTCACGTTCGCCGTCGTCTGCGGAATCGGCGCGGCGGCTGCTGCCAAGTGGACTGCCGCGCCGACCGACGAGGCGAATGAACTGCCTTCGTAGATGAGCTCGGCATTCAGCGCGCTGTCGGCCACCGACTCCAGTGGGTGTCCCGGCCAGGGGCAGCACTGCGGATCTGCACAGAAGTAGTCGCGCCAGGTCGAGGGTGAGACGAGCCAACCGTCGCGCAGGTGGAGGCCCGCAGTTTCCAGGGCGGAACCGAGGGCTTTCACCACCGTTCCGTACGGTGGGTCGTCGGGCCGCTCCCATCCTGCGGCAGTGTAGAGCACCATCAGGGAACCGTCAGCCGTATCGTCGGAACTGAGGAATGAACACACTCCGTCGGCGAACGCCGCTGCGTTTCCGTCCGCATTCGGGAGGTCCACCCGGAGGGTGGCACCGACCCGTCTGCCGGTCATGGTCATGACGACGAGGCTCTCGAACGGAACGAACCCGAGGGCATGAGGTACATAGGACAGGATATCTGCCGGCGAGGTGATGCTGAGGGGCGAAGGAGAGGTGGTCATGCCCCGACCCTCCTCCGCCGGCACCGCTTGAGACAGCGGGCACTGCCCTATGTGGATACTTCGGTGCAGGAGGCAGGACGATCCGCTCGCGACGCCGGGAAATTCCGGCTCAGGACTGTCCCTGGCGCCCACCGTCCGGCGGCTCCGGGAGCCGACGCCGGGCTTTCTCCCGTCTCCGCCGAGCCCGCTCCCGCGCGACGGCCTGCCGGATCGGCGGGACAACGACGCCCTGGGCCGCGAGCTGCCGCCGGACCCTCCGCCGGGCGACGAGCATGGCGCCGACACCCAGCGCAAGGAACACCAGCTGGGTTGCGAGCGCGAGCCGGAACGAGGCCAGCGAGTACAGCCTGCCTTCCGAGAAACCCGAAGCCAGCAGGATGTCGAGGACCACTCCGATGACGTACATCGATACGAGCGACGCAGCGAAGCCGCCGATGTTGACGATGCCGGTCGCGGTGCCGACCCGCGTGGAAGGGTTGAAGGTTCGGGCGAAATCGAAGGCGATCATCGACCCTGGACCGCCGATTGCCAGCGCCACGACGAGCAGCGCCAGGAGCCAGTACGGTGCAGGGCCGGCATGCAGGAGCACCAGGAGCCAGCCGAGCGTGATAGCCACTGCAATGGCCAGCACCATGGTGGACCTCCGCAACGGGTGGCGCGCCACGTAACGTCCGAGGATAGGACCGCAGATAATCCCGACAGCCACGAAAAGCGTCATCAGTACTGACGCCGCACCTTCCTCCACCCCTTCGGCGCTGACGAGGTAGGGGTAACCCCACATCAGGACGAAGACCGTGCCGGGGAATTGGATGGTGAAGTGGGACCACAGTCCCAGGCGGGTACCGGGCTGCCGCCAGGCTTCGGCAAGTGAGACGCCGGTCTGCCGAAGCGTGGGAGGGACCCCTCCGCTCTTCCGCTGCGGGCTGTCGCGGATCAGGGCCAGGGCCAGCACGAAAGCGAGGAGGGAAAGCGACGACGCCGCCAGGAACGCGGCCGTCCAGCCGAACGTCGAAAGGACAGCCACGAAGGGTACGACCGACATGATCTGGCCGAGCTGGCCGATGATGCCGGTCCACTGGGTCAGGACCGGAATCCTGCGCGGTTCGAACCACGCCGGGAGCAGCCGGAGCACCGAGATGAAGGTGGTGGCGTCACCGGCACCCACCAGAAGCCTCCCCACAATGCCGGCGCCCACGGAATCGGCGAAAGCCAACTGCAGCTGCCCGAGCATCATCAGCAGGGCGCCGCCCACGATGAGGGCACGCGATCCCCAGCGGTCCACCAGCACCCCGACGGGGATCTGCAGTGCTGCGTAGACCAGCAGCTGCACCACGGTGAAAACCGCCAGCTGTGACGCCGTTGCACCGAACCGCTCGGTCGCCTCGATCCCCGCCACACCGAAGGTGGTCCGCTGGGTCACCGCAACGAGGTAGGCGCAGACGCCCGCAGCCCACACTACATACGCACGATGGTTACGGGATCCGCTCACCTGCCCATTATTCAACGCACGGGGCCGTCTTCCGCACCGCCGTCGTCGTCCGTCGCACCCGGGATGTCCGACTCGTTCGCCGCTTCCCAGAGAAGCGTCGATTCCTCTTCCGCCCGGGGACTTGCAAGATAGGCCTCGACGGCGGCACCGAGCTCCTCGGCACTGGCCAGTTCGCTGTTCTCCTTCACGAGGAGGGATCTGCGCTCGGTGCTTCCGGCATGTTCGTCGTACTTCCGCTCGAGATTCGTCACCACTGACTGCACCTCGGAGGATCCATCGACCTGCCGAGCTATCTGGCGCTCGACATCGCGACCGGTTTCCCGCAACCGGTCGGTGGGGAGCATGAGTCCGGCTGAGGCCCCGAGATATTCAAGGCCGGCGACCGCGGCGGGCGGATACTCAGCCTCCGCGAGGTAATGGGGGACGTGCACCACGTGCCCGACGACGTCGTGCCCGGCTTCGATGAGCCTCAGCTCCAGCAGGTGGCCGATCGAGGCCTGCAGTTCGGCCGTTGGCCGCCAGGCGTTCATCCCGTCGATGAGGTCCGGGCGATTCCCGTGCACGGTGACACCGATGGGCCGCGTGTGCGGAACGGGCATCGGAATGGCGTGGATCCAGGACAGCAGCGGGATTTCGAGCTCCTCGACGATGAGCAGGACGGCGCTGATGAAACGCTCCCACTGCAGGTCGGGCTCGAAACCGGTCAGCAGCAGGAAGGGCTCACCGAGTCCGTCATACAACCGGTGAAGCTCAAGGCGGGGCGGCTGGTAATCGGTCAGGTGGTCTTCGGCGAAGGTGATCCGCGGGCGCCGGTTGCGGTAGTCGATCAACTGGTCGGCGTCGAACACGGCCACGGTCTCGGAGGCGAGGATCTCGAGCAGCTCTTCGCTGACCTGCGACACGACGTGCCCGGCGTCGACGAACCCGCTCAGGCTCGCCAGTAGCGGCAGCCCTCGCAGCGCGGAGTCATCGTAGATTTCCGCATTGACATTGAACAGTGTCCGTGGCTCCAGCATTGCTTTCTCCCTGCCTCCCTGCACCTGCCGCGCCCGGCGGCAGTCAAGTGATAGGACGCCCACGGCGCCCATAGTTACCTAACGCCCGGAACGACCCGTTTCATTCCGTGCCCTCGCGGCGCGCCCGCCGTTTCCGGCCGGCGGAAGTCCACCAACGACAAGAGACTACGATCGGAAGGACAGCCCACGCCCGATCCTGGAAAATCCGCGGGCACCCATCCGGAAATGAGGAAGCAGCTTCGTGATCAAAGCAAGCGAACTTAACCTGACAGCCGCGTCGAAGGACCTGAGGAAGATTCCCAGCGACGCGTTGGTGATCGGTGTGGCCAAGGGACCTGACGGGCCCGTCCTTCTCGGTTCCGCCCTGCCCGCAAAAGCCGCCAGGGCACTCAATGATTCGCTTTCGGTTCTGGGAATCACCGGTGCCGCGGATGAGGTACGGCGCCTTCCGGGATTGCCCGAGACCGGCGCTGACTCCCTGGTCCTGACGGGCGTGGGACGGGCTCAACCCGGACATGGCCTTCCGGCGGAGACCCTGCGGCGGGCCGCCGGTGCCGCCATCCGCCAGCTCGCGGGAGTCGAGACGGTCGTCGTCGCCCTTCCCTCCCCCTCCGTCGCCGAAGCGGCTGCCGTCGCCGAGGGCGCCGCCCTGGGTGCCTACGCTTATGAGGGCTACCGGTCGGGAATCGGGGCGGACGGTACTGCAGCACCGAAAGAGGACACGGGCGCGGTCAAGAACGTGGTCGTGTACTGCGAGTGCGCGCAGGATCCCACTCTGCCGGACGCCCTGCGGCGTGCCACGGTGCTGGGCAGGAACGTGAATGCCACGCGATCGCTGGTGAACCAGCCGCCGAGCCACCTCTACCCTGAGACGTTCGCCCAGGCCGCCAAGGACCTCGCGAAGGGTCTCCCGGTCAAGGTCACAGTGATGGACGAGAAAAGGCTCGAGCGCGACGGTTACGGCGGAATCCTGGGCGTCGGCAAGGGATCGTCCCGGCCGCCCCGGATGGTCAAGGTGGAATACTCCCCTGCCAAGTTCCAGGTCCACCTGGCCCTGGTCGGCAAGGGCATCACCTTCGACTCGGGCGGACTGTCCCTCAAGCCGGCAGCCGGCATGCAGACCATGAAGCTCGACATGGCAGGTGCCGCGGTCGTCCTGAACACCCTCCTTGCTGTTGCCGAACTCGGCCTTCCCGCCAAGATCACGGCATGGCTGTGCCTCGCCGAGAACATGCCTTCGGGCACAGCCCAACGGCCCGAGGACGTCCTGACCATCTTCGGGGGCCGCACTGTGGAGGTCCTCAACACCGACGCGGAGGGGCGCCTCGTCCTCGCCGACGGCCTCGCCGCCGCCAGCGAGGAAGCTCCGGACGCGATCATCGACATCGCCACCCTGACGGGCGCCCAGATGATCGCCTTGGGCAATCGCGTATCGGGAGTGATGGGCGACGACGGAGTGCGCGACGCCGTCAAGGCCGCAGCGGACCGCGCCGGAGAGCAGTTCTGGCCGATGCCGCTCCCCGAGGAGCTCCGCGCGAGCCTCGACTCGCAGGTGGCCGATATCGCGAACATCGGCGAACGCAACGGCGGGATGATGACCGCCGCGGTCTTCCTGCGCGAATTCGTGGGCCAGGTGGACGGGGAGAAAATCCCGTGGGCCCACCTGGACATCGCGGGGCCCGCGTTCAACGAGGGTTCGGCGTACGGCTATACCCCGAAGTCGGGAACCGGCGTCGGTGTCCGGACGCTGCTCGCCTACATCGAGGACGTCCTCGCCCGGGCAGCCTAGGAACAGCACGGTACGGCCACCTGGAGCTGCCGGGCACGAAGACCTGCAGCTCCAGAGGGTTACCCAGGTGATGCTGGCCACACTGGAGGCCCGGAATTCGGTTCCCATGTGGATGCAGCATCGATGTGGGGATAGGGTGAAACCTGATCGCCTGGCGCTTGGCCAGAATCACCGACCGACGCGCTCACGTGCGTCACAGATCACGCGAGGGAGCGTCAAAGTGGCCGAAACGGCACCTGCGCAAGAATTCGACATCCTGGTACTCGGTGGGGGAAGCGGTGGCTATGCCGCGGCACTTCGTGCCGTGCAGCTCGGCCAGACCGTCGGCCTGATCGAGAAGGGCAAACTGGGCGGCACCTGCCTCCACAACGGCTGCATCCCCACGAAGGCGCTGCTGCACTCGGCCGAAATCGCCGACGGGGCCCGCGACGCCGCGAAATACGGCGTCAAAGCATCCTTCGACTCCATCGACATGCCGGCCGTGAACGCGTACAAGGACGGCATCATCGCCGGCAAGTACCGCGGGCTGCAGGGGCTCATCAAGTCCAAGGGCATCACCGTCATCGAAGGCGCAGGCAAACTCACCTCCCAGAACACGGTCGAGGTCAACGGCACCTCCTACGCCGGCAAGAACATCATCCTGGCAACGGGTTCCTTCTCCAAGTCGCTGCCCGGCCTCGAAATCGGCGGCAAGATCATCACCTCGGACCAGGCCCTGACCATGGAATTCGTCCCCAAGAGCGTGATCATCCTCGGCGGCGGCGTCATCGGCTGCGAGTTCGCCTCGGTATGGACTTCGTTCGGCGTCGACGTCACCATCATCGAGGCGCTGCCCTCCCTGGTGCCGAACGAGGACGCCTCGATCGTCAAGGGCTTCGAGCGGGCGTTCAAGAAGCGCGGAATCAAGTTCAACACCGGCACACGGTTCAAGGGCGTCGAGCAGAACGACGACGGCGTGAAGGCGACCCTCGAGGACGGCAAGACCTTCGAGGCGGACCTGATGCTCGTCGCCGTCGGCCGCGGTCCCGTCACGGACGGCCTCGGCTACGAGGAAGCCGGACTCAACATGGACCGCGGCTACGTTCTCACCAACGAGCGCCTCCACACGGGCGTGGGCAACATCTACGCCGTCGGCGACATCGTGCCCGGCCTCCAGCTGGCCCACCGCGGGTTCCAACAGGGCATCTTCGTCGCCGAGGAGATCGCCGGGCTGAAGCCGGTGATCGTCGAGGACATCAACATCCCCAAGGTGACCTACAGCGATCCTGAAATCGCGTCCGTCGGCTACACCGAGAAGGCCGCCCGCGAAAAGCTCGGCGACGATCGCGTGGAGACCGTCGAGTACAACCTCGCCGGCAACGGCAAGAGCTCCATCATCGGCACCGGCGGCCTCGTGAAGGTCGTGCGGGAGAAGGAAGGACCGATCGTGGGCATCCACATGCTCGGGAGCCGGATGGGCGAGCAGATCGGCGAGGCGCAGCTCATCGTGAACTGGGAGGCATACCCCGAGGACGTAGCTCAACTCATCCACGCACACCCCACCCAGAACGAGGCCCTCGGCGAAGCGCACCTGGCCCTCGCCGGCAAACCCCTCCACGGCTAAGCCGTCCCCCGCCCACCCGCTCCCGGTCGGGTGCGGGTGGACTAAGCTCGCAGATAATGCACCACAGCAACCTCAGCTGATCCGGCACCGCTGGTCGCCCAGCTGCCAAGGATCGAACTAAATAAGGAGAAACGGGGACACTATGTCTGAATCCGTGAACTTACCCGCTCTCGGTGAAAGCGTCACTGAGGGCACCGTGACGCGATGGCTCAAGCAGGTCGGTGACCGCGTCGAGGTCGACGAGCCGCTGCTGGAGGTTTCGACCGACAAGGTCGACACCGAAATTCCCTCACCGATCGCAGGAGTCATCGAGGAGATCCTCGTCGCTGAGGACGAGACCGCCGAGGTAGGCGCTCCCCTGGTCCGGATCGGCGATGGTTCAGGCGGATCCCGTGGAGGTGAATCGGACGACGCAGCGCCCGAGGAAGCCCCCGCACAGGCCGAAGCCGCACCTGCTGCAGCGCCCGCAGCGGAAGAGCAGGCTCCGGCCCCGCAGGAAACCGCCGCGGGATCCTCAACGGACAGCGGCAGCTCCGAGGGCACAGAGGTGACGCTTCCCGCGCTGGGCGAGAGTGTCACCGAGGGAACGGTGACGCGCTGGCTCAAGGCCGTCGGCGACGACGTCGAGGTTGATGAGCCGTTGCTCGAGGTTTCGACCGACAAGGTAGACACCGAGATCCCGTCCCCCGTTGCCGGAAAGCTCCAGGAGATCCGGGTCAACGAGGACGAGACAGCCGAGGTGGGTGCAGTGCTCGCCGTCATCGGCTCGGGCCCCTCCGCCCCTGCGAAGGCCGAGGCCGGGTCAGGGGAACCGGTCGCGGCAGCACCGGCCGAAGAACGCAGCGATGCGCCCACGGAAAAGCCCGGAGCCGACAAGGAAGCCCAGCGCCCAAGCTCGACGTCGGAGCGCGATGAGCAGCGGGTGCAGGAAGCTCCGGCTGCCAAGGAAGCCCCGGCAGCACCGTCGGAAGTGCCCGCGAAGTCCTCCGAGCCTGGAACCGACAGCTCCTCCGACGCTTCGGCCTATGTCACTCCCCTGGTGCGGAAGCTCGCCAACCAAAGCAAGGTGGACCTGGCGTCGGTCAAGGGAACCGGTGTCGGCGGCCGCATCCGCAAGCAGGACGTCCTGGATGCAGCAGAAGCCCAGAGGGCAGAGGAAGCGGCGCCCGTCGCACCCGCTCCGTCCGATGCATCCGCTCCGCAGCAGCCTGCAGCTCCTGCCCCCGCCGTCGCCGAGCCCTCGAAGCTGCGTGGCACCGTGGAAAAGGCACCTCGGATCCGCCAGACCATCGCCAAGCGCATGCGGGAATCACTCGAGGTCTCGGCACAGCTGACCCAGGTCATCGAGGTCGACATGACCCGTGTGGCACGCCTGCGCACTGCGGCGAAATCCACCTTCCAGGCGCAGAACGGCGCGAAGCTGACCTTCCTGCCCTTCATCTCCAAGGCGGTGACTGAGGCCTTGAAGCAGCACGCGAAGCTGAATGCCTCGTTCGACGAGGAAAAGAAGGAAGTGACCTACCACGACGCCGAGCACCTCGCCATCGCGGTGGATACCGAGAAGGGCCTCCTGGTTCCGGTTATCCGGGATGCGGGAAACCTCAACCTGGGCGGTCTGGCGAAGAAGATCGCCGATGTCGGTGCACGCACCCGCAGCGGGAAGATCGGACCCGACGAACTGTCGGGCGGAACCTTCACCATCACCAATATCGGCTCGGTGGGAGCACTGTTCGACACTCCCATCATCAACCAGCCGCAGGTCGGCATCCTCGGTACTGGGGCGATCGTCAAGCGCCCCGTGGTCATGACCGACGCAGACGGCGAGGACACCATCGCCATCCGCTCCATGATGTACCTCAGCCTGACCTACGACCACCGACTGGTGGACGGCGCCGATGCGGGACGTTTCCTGCAGACGCTCAAATTCCGGCTCGAAGCCGGCGCGTTCGAGGCCGACCTCGGCCTGTAGGGAAGTACCAGCAGTACCTTTCCATCCTGTCAACGCAAGGAGAAAACATGGCTACCGTTCGTAAAGCCCACGCTGTCTGGTCGGGTGACCTTCCTACCGGTTCCGGCCAGGTGACCCTCGATTCATCGGGTCTCGGGACCTATGACGTCACCTGGAAGGCCCGCGCAGAAGAGTCGGGCGGAAAGACGAGTCCGGAGGAACTCATCGCTGCTGCCCACTCGGCCTGCTTCTCGATGGCGTTCAGCCTAGCGCTGAGCGAAGAGGGCAAGACCCCTGACCGACTCGAGACGCATGCCGAGGTCGACTTCGTGCCGGGTAAGGGCATCACTGCCATCCGCCTGACGCTCAGCGCGCGCGTCCCCGGCCTGTCCGAGGATGACTTCCAGCGCCTCGCCAATGACGCGAAGGAAGGGTGCCCGGTGTCGCAGGCACTTGCCGCGGTGAAGGACATCTCCCTCTCGGCGACTCTGGAGTCGTAGGGACCACGCCTTACGAAAGCGGGCCCGGAGCTGGAATCCGGGCCCGCTTTCCGCTGTCCGGCCGCCGCGCCCGCAGAACCACACCACGCACGGAAGTATTTGCCGTTTTCCGGATGGCGTGCGGAGTGGTTCGATGGTTCCATGCGCATCCTCATCGCCGGAGCATCCGGCACCATCGGCACGGCACTGGTCCAGCAGCTCAGCGGAGCCCACGACGTCCACCGGCTCGTCCGGCGTAAGCCGGCCAACCCGGACGAAAGTTACTGGGATCCGTCGCGCGGAGAGATCGACCAATCGGCGATAGAGGACGCCGACGCGGTGGTGAATCTCTCCGGTGCCGGTATCGCCGGAGGGCTGTGGACACGCAGCTACAAGGAACTCCTCTACTCCTCGAGGCTCAAGCCCACCAGGACGCTGGTCGATGCGATGGTACGCGCGAAAAATGCGCCCGCCGTATTCATCAGCCAGTCAGCCTCCGGCTATTACGGGGACCGCGGGGACGAGGTGCTGACCGAGTCTTCGTCCTCGGGTGCGACGATCCTCGCCGACATCTGCCGCCGGTGGGAAGCCGAAGCACACCGGGCGCCGTCACCGGTTCGAGTAGTCACTCCCCGCACGGGCATCGTGATGACCAGGGGCGGAGGGGCACTGCCCAAGCTCCTGCTTCCGCTCCGCCTGTACGGCGGCGGACCCATCGGTTCCGGGCAGCAATGGTGGCCCTGGATTACCATGACCGACCAGGTGCGGGCCATGGAATTCCTGTTGACTGCTCCGATCGAGGGCCCCGTAAATCTCGGGGCGCCAGAACCGGCCCAGGTCGGCACCATCGTCGCGGACCTGGGGAATGCACTGCACAGACCGAGCACACTGCGGATTCCCGAGAAGATGCTGAAAGTCCTGGGTGGCCGTCTGGCCTATGAATTGCTGCTCGTCAGTGCGCGGATGGAACCGCGCGTTCTCACCAGTGCCGGGTTCACCTTCGAGCAATCCACTTCCAGGGACCTTGCCGACTGGGTCCGCGCCTCACTGGCCACCTAGCCTCTCCGGCCGCCCGCTTGCGGGTTCACCGGCGGACCGTTCGTCCCCCGCTGGTTCATGCACCGAGTAGATTTTCCAGCCGCCGCCGTCGTTCCGGAGCACGAACACGAGGTCCTGGATTTCGGCGGGCATCCACACGGAGACCGGCGTGCCGTCGTCCCTGACGCGGGTGTAGCCGGAGACGGCGGCCCGCGCGGCAATCGAGGCCGCGTCCGGTTCTCCTGTTCCGTCGACCGGAATGCCGGCCTCCCTGCCTTCCGCGGGTGAGCCAGTAGCGTCGCCCAGCCGCTCGGCGTCCTCGATGGTGATTCGAAGGCCGTCAAGCCGCCTGCCCGCTTCCGACAGAGCCGACACGGCTTCGGCGTCGGCCGACATCGCCGGCGAGTCCGCCACATTGACGACATCCAAGAGGGATGGATCAGCTTCCGTGAATGCGGAGGCACGAACCGTGGCGAGAGCCGTCAGCGCCACGAGCGGATCCGTGGAACCGAGGTCGGCCGGAAGACTGGCCGGCACCGGATCCATCGGCTTTCCCGCTGAAGGACCACTTCCGGGGCCGGTTGTGGGGCCGGCTGCTGGGCCGGTTGTGGGGCCGGCTGCGGGGCCGGTTGTGGGGCCGGCTGCGGGGCCGGTTGTGGGGCCGGTTGTGGGGCCGGCTGCGGGGCCGGTTGGCGGACTGATCGGAAGGCCGGTCGGCGGGCCGGGCGTCAGAAAGGGGATACCGAGCGCCATCCCTCCCAGTAGCAGCAGGGCACCGGCTCCGCCACCGATGATTCCGCGGATCGATGGGCCGCCCCCGCCACTCAGTCCCCTGGCATTCCTTCCTGCTGTCCTGCCGGGAGTTCGTGCGGCTGCCCGGTTCGCGCGTCGTCGCCTGCCGATGTCCTTGTTCTGGACATTCCGCCGCGTTCTCAGTTGCGGAAGGACACTCTCGTGGACCGAGCCGACGAGGTCGACCGGCAGCGGCGTTCCGGAACCCAGGACGACTTCGGCGAATTCGGCTGCGGAGGGCCGCTGCAGATCCTCTTCCGAAAGCCCCGCTTCGATGAGCTCCATCAGCTGGACCGGAACCCCGGGAATGAGAAGCGACAACGGAGCCCGTTCGACGGACGGCCCTGGCACACGCCCAGTCAGCGTGAACCAGGCCACCGCGGCGAGGGCGAAGACATCCACCCCCGTATCGAGCTCCGGTCCGCCAGCGCTGGTTCCCGAATGCCTCCCCCGGCTGGTAGCGGGCCCGGAAAAGCCGGGCGTGCCGAAGACGGCACCTGTGTCCTCCCCCAGCAGGCGCCCCACCCCGAGATCGCTGAGGAGCGGTTTACCCTCGGCAGCGAAGAGGATATTACCGGGTGAGACATCTCCGTGCGCTGCCCCCTCGGAATGCAGGTAGGCCAGAGCCTGCGCGACGGGAGCAAGGACGGTGATGGCTTCACCAACCGGCAGCGGACCCCGGCTAGCGACAAGCTGCAGCAGTGAACCGCCCGGAGCGTAGTCCAGGCGGACGGCGGGGCCCTGGTCAGTGAGCATGAACTCATGTACCCGAATCAGGTGCTCGTGCGCGAATCGCTGCAGCAGTCTCAGTTCACGGTCCGCGGTGGTCCCGGCCCCGCCGGAGTCCTGAACGCCACCTTCCGCTGACGTTCCAGGGCGGGACATGACGGCAATGCGGTCGGCATCGAAAGTGCTCGTCACCTTGAGGGCGAAGGGCTCCCCGGTGACGATGCTCTCGACGAGCCACACGACGGCGCTTCCCCCCGTCCCGAGCAGACGTCCCGTTCGGAATCCTGCAATCCGCGGCGGCAGGAAGCCGTTGCCATCCCCGCCGTCGACGTCGCGCGCAATTCCCGTGGAATAGTCCATGAGGTCAGTTCTAGCCCACCCCCGAACGCCCCGGACGGTTATCCACAGGCATTCCGCCACCGTCCCGGGGTCTACCCTTGAGATATGACTCTTGAGCTCTCGCGGGTTGGGTTCTCCCCACATCTCATCGGCTACGAAGACGGCTGGAGCCGCCAGCAGCAGCTGCACGCCGCCGTCGTGAACGGCAGCGCACCCAGTACCGTCCTGCTGCTTGAGCACGCGGCCGTATATACGGCCGGCAAGCGGACCGAGGACCACGAGCGGCCCCTCGACGGAACGCCCGTCGTGCCTGCGGACCGCGGCGGGAAACTCACCTGGCATGGGCCCGGCCAGCTCGTCGGCTACCCGATCCTCGCGCTGCCTGAGCCGACGAAAGTTGCCGGGTACGTCGATATCCTCGAGGAGATAATAATCACTGTTCTGAAGGACTACGGGGTGCAGGGCATTCGCGTCGAAGGCCGGTCCGGGGTGTGGATCGAGGCGGACGGGGGACGCCCGGAACGGAAGATCGCCGCCGTCGGAATCCGCGTCAAACGCAGGGTGACGATGCACGGCTTCGCCGTCAATTGCAGCAATGACCTTGCACCATTCCAGCAGATCGTCCCCTGCGGAATCGCCGACGCCGGTGTTACGACCATCTCCGCCGAGACCGGGCGGACTGTCACTCCGCTCGATATCGTTTCGCGTATTGAAGACGAACTGCGTAAGAATGAATCATTATTGGTTCTCGACGAGGCAGCCCGTGCTCGCCTCGTCGGGGCAGCTAACCGAGCTGGGTCGTACCAGCCGGAAGGAGCTTTCCTGTGAGTCTCGCCCCCGAAGGCCGACGCATGCTGCGCATCGAAGCGCGTAACGCCGAGACGCCCGTCGAGCGCAAACCGGACTGGATCAAGGCCAAGGTCAATATCGGTCCCGAGTTCGTTGCGATGAAGAACCTGGTCAAGAAGGAAGGCCTTCACACCGTGTGTGAGGAAGCCGGCTGCCCCAACATCTTCGAGTGCTGGGAGGACCGCGAGGCAACGTTCCTCATCGGTGGTTCCGAGTGCACCCGCCGCTGCGATTTCTGCCAGATCGACACAGGTAAGCCCCAGCCGCTGGATCGGAGCGAGCCGTTCAAGGTGGCGCAGTCCGTGAAGTCGATGAACCTCCGCTACGCCACCGTCACCGGAGTGGCGCGGGACGATCTTCCCGACGAGGGCGTCTGGCTCTACGCCGAGACCATCCGCCAGATCCACAGCATGAATCCCGGCACGGGAGTCGAGATCCTCATTCCGGACTTCTCCGGCCGCCCCGAACACATCGCGGCAATCTGCGATGCGGCTCCTGAGGTTTTCGCCCACAACGTGGAGACGGTACCGCGAATCTTCAAGAAGATCCGACCCGCGTTCCGCTACCAACGCTCGCTCGACGTCATTACGCAGGGCCGGGACCTCGGAATGGTGACGAAGTCGAACCTGATTCTCGGCATGGGCGAGACCCGGGCGGAAATCTCCGAAGCCCTCCGTGACCTGCATGCTGCCGGCTGTGACCTCATCACCATCAACCAGTACCTTCGCCCGAGCGAGCGGCATCTCCCTGTCGACCGCTGGGTGAAGCCCGGAGAGTTCGTCGACCTGCGGAACGAGGCCGAGGAGATCGGATTCCTTGGCGTCATGGCTGGTCCGCTGGTGCGCTCCTCCTACCGTGCCGGCAGGCTATGGGCCGGCGCGATGCGCAAGAAGGGCCTCGAGTTGCCCCCCGAACTTGCGCACATTGAAGATTCCGGTTCAACTTTGCAGGAAGCATCCACCCTCCTCGCAGGCTGAAGTGCTGCCCGTCGCTGCCAGCGGTACCCGACCGCGAGACCGTGGCCATCGCGTAGGATTGTAGAACTATGTCGCACAGCACTGAGTCCTCCTCCCCCGCGCCTAAACGGCGTCTGTTCTCCCGCAAGCCCAAGGCCGCGAAAGGGCCGAAGAAAACCGGGCGGATGAAGCAGATCGTCGAAGTATTCAAGATGACGCGCCGGAACGACCCCAGTGTCGTGTGGTTCATGCTGCTGGCGTTCGTGGGAATCGTGGCCGTCGGCCTGCTGATCGGCGTGCTGATCCAGAACGTCATCACGCTCCTCCTCATTTCCCTGCCGCTCGCCTTCCTTGCCGCGGTTTTCATCCTCTCGCGGAAAGCAGAACGCGCTGCCTTCTCCCAGATCGAAGGAAAGCCGGGAGCAGCCGGCGCTGCGCTCAGCGTGTTGCGCAGGGGGTGGATCCTCCAGGAGCAGCCGGTTGCGGTCAATCCCCGCACCCAGGATGCGGTGTTCCGCGTCATCGGACGACCGGGAATCATCCTCGTGTCCGAGGGTCCTTCGGCACGCGTCAAGCAGCTCGTGGACGGCGAACGCCGCAAGATGAGCCGGATCGTCCCCAATGTGCGGGTCCATGTCCTCGAGACCGGACGGGATAAGGGGCAGGTGGCCCTTGCCAAGGTTCCGAAAACCATCCAGAAGCTCAAGAAGTCACTCACGAAGCAGGAAGTCCATGCCGTCGACAAGCGGCTCGCCGCACTCGGCACGAAACTTCCGATCCCCAAGGGTGTCGATCCCTTCAAGGCACGGCCGGACCGTAAGGCGATGCGCGGGCGCTAGGGGTCCGTTCTCCAACCAGCGGGCGCCGGGGGTCCCTTCTCGGCCCAGCGAACGCTGGGGGTTCGTTCTCGAACCAGCTGCACTAAATGCGGACGAGCGCCGTTCCGCGTGCCCGATCGTGAAGTCCGCGCTGATCGACGTCGAAGATGAGTGCCGGGACCACCAGGCACACGAGGACCGCGCGGACAGTGGCGGTCGGATATCCCGCCGGCCGGCCGTCGAGGGTCTGCACCTGCATGCGAAATACCCGGTGACCGATGCTGTAGCCGAAGAAGCCCACGAGCAGGACCTGTTCGACGAAAAAGATCAGCAGGGTCGCCAGACCGTCCCAGTTGAAGAACGCGGCAGAAACCAGCGAGCACAATGCCCAGTCAACGGCGATCGCCCCGATCCGTGGTCCCAGCCGCGCGATCGACCCCGGCCCGCCCTGCGGGCGCCCGAGGCGTTGCCCCGGCCATGCGGAGCCGCCCGCAGGTGGTGGGCCGTTCAACCAGGATCCGACATCGTTTCTATTGACCACCCTTCAAGATTACTGCGGGTCGAGGCGCCTGCCGTGCGCCGGAAAGCCGGGCACCTGCGCCATCGGACGCTTTAGGGATAGGCTCGAAGGACACCGAAGTACTCCCACCGGCCAGGAAACGAGCCGGAAACAAAGCCGACACCGGCGGGTAACCGTGCGCGCCTACAGTTGGAACAAGTTGCCGGCAGCACTCCGTGCGGCCCGATCACCCCACAGCCATGCGTAAGGAGCATAAATCGATGTTCAAGAATGCGGACGAAGTCCTCAAATACATCGTTGACGAAGAGGTCAAGTTCGTCGACGTCCGATTCACCGACCTACCCGGGGTGCAGCAGCACTTCAACGTGCCGGCGAAGTCGGTCGACGCTGACTTCTTTGTTCACGGCCAATTGTTCGACGGCTCCTCCATCCGCGGCTTCCAGGGCATCGCCGAGTCGGACATGCAGCTGATCCCGGACGTCACCACCGCGTTCATCGATCCCTTCCGGACCGAGAAGACCCTCGCCCTGAACTTCTCGATCGTCAACCCGCGTACCGGTGATCCTTACCACCGCGACCCGCGCGGCGTGGCGGAACGGGCCGAGGCCTACCTGGCGTCCACCGGCATCGCGGATACCGCCTTCTTCGCCCCCGAGGCTGAATTCTTCATCTTCGACAACGTCCAGTACGAGTCCTCACCGCAGGGCAGCTTCTACAAGGTCGACTCGATCGAAGCGCCCTGGAACAGCGGCCGCGAGGAAATCGGCGGGAACCTCGGCAACAAGACACCGTTCAAGGGCGGCTACTTCCCCGTCTCCCCCGTCGACAAGCAGGCGGACCTTCGCGACGCGATCTGTGTGGAGCTGGACAAGGCGGGCCTTGAGGTCGAGCGCTCGCACCATGAGGTGGGCGGCGCAGGCCAGGCCGAGATCAACTACAAATTCACCACGATGACCCACGCTGCCGACGACCTGCAGAAGTTCAAGTACATCGTCAAGAACGTCTCCGATGCATGGGGCAAGTCGGCCACGTTCATGCCCAAGCCGGTCTTCGGTGATAACGGCTCGGGCATGCACTGCCACCAGTCACTGTGGAGCGACGGTGTTCCGCTCTTCTACGACGAGAAGGGTTACGCCGGCCTCTCCGACATGGCCCGCTGGTATATCGGTGGCCTGTTGAAGCACGCCTCTGCGGTTTTGGCGTTCACCAACCCGACGGTCAACTCGTACCGCCGCCTCGTCAAGGGCTTCGAGGCTCCGGTCAACATGGTCTATTCCCAGGGCAACCGCTCCGCCGGCATCCGCATCCCGATCACCGGTTCCAACCCCAAGGCGAAGCGCATCGAGTTCCGCGCGCCGGACCCCTCCTCCAACCCGTACCTCGCCTTCGCTGCGCAGCTCATGGCCGGGCTGGACGGAATCAAGAACCGCATCGAGCCGGCCGACCCGATCGACAAGGACCTCTACGAGCTTCCTGCCGAAGAGGCCAAGGATATCCAGAAGGCTCCCGGTTCCCTCGAGGAGGCCCTGCTGGCCCTCGAAGCCGACAACGAGTTCCTGCAGGCCGGCGGCGTCTTCACCCAGGACCTGATCGACACCTGGGTGGACTACAAGCGCGAGATGGAGATCCGTCCGCTGTCGCTGCGCCCGAACCCCTACGAGTTCGAGCTGTACTACGGCGTCTGATCCATCGCTTTCCTGCGGAACGGCACCCACCCGCCTGTGGGTTCGAGCGGTCGCTGCAACTCCCGGATTCCGGGGGTTGCAGCGACCGCCTCGTCGTTAAGGTGATTGCTCCCCAGGTCAGGCAGAGGACGGACCGGCTTCCGGGTGCCGCATTACCAGCATTCAAGGAGGCGGACGCCGCGAACCAAGTTCCGTCGACCGGACTGTGCGGCGATGGCCGCCATTGGGCATTTCCCCAGCCTGGCGCCGCAAGACACGCCGATTATCAAGGACCTTTGTCGTCAAGGGCAGGGAATCCGATGCGCCGCCACCAGCGCTGCCGCTCTGGGGCCGGCGAACCACACGCGACCTCCTGGTCGCCCAGCGCAACCTGCCGTCAGTATCCGTAGAAGTGGCGCTCGAATACCGCGCGGCTCCGGCGGGTCAGCTTCAGGTAGTCCTCCTCGAGCCGCGCTCCGCTCTCGGGCCCGTACCCGCACCACCGCGCCACTGCCTCGAGGTCACGACGGGAGGAGGGCAGGAGGTCCGAACTGCGGCCGGTCCAAATGACGTTCGCCGCCCGGATACGGGTGGCAAGGGACCAGCTTCGCCGGAGGGTCTCGAGGTCCTCCCGAGGCAATAGTTCCGCGTTTCCCAGAGCGTCGAGGGCCTCGAGCGTCGACGCCGTCTTCAGGATCGGGACGGCGTGCGTATGCCGGAGCTGCAGGAGCTGGACCAGCCATTCGACGTCGCTCAGGGCCCCGCGACCGAGCTTCAGGTGACGTGATGGATCGGCACCGCGCGGCAGACGCTCCGCTTCCACCCGGGCCTTGATCCGGCGGATCTCCCGAAGGTCCGTATCGGACAACTCGGCGGGATAGCGAATGGGATCGATCAGCGCGAGGAAGTCCAGGGCGAGCGCGTCATCTCCGGCGAGCGGCCGCGCACGAAGCAGTGCCTGGGCCTCCCAGATCAGCGACCACCGCTTGTAGTACTCCCGGAATGATTCCAGTGACCGCACCATCGGCCCCTGCTTGCCCTCCGGCCGCAGGGCGGCGTCGATCTCCAGCACCCGCTCCGCGAGAACGGGCGGCTTGCAGGGCTGGGTCAGAAGCGCCGCGAGCTGCGTGACCACCTTCTCGGCCTGCTGCTGGGCGGCGGCGGCGTCAGCGCCCGGGTGCGGCCGGTGGACGTACATGACGTCGGCGTCGGACCCGTAGGTGATCTCCCGGCCGCCCTGGCGCCCCATGGCCATCACGACGACGTCGGTCACGCGCTCCTCGGTAGTGTAGACGGCCTTTTCCGCGACGTGCAGCGCCCCGAGTACGGCCGCCCGATCGGCATCGGAGAGTGCTCGGCCGACCTCGGGCTGGGTCAGCAGTCCCGCGCTGTCGGCGATCGCGATCCGGAGGAGTTCGCGGCGGCGGATCAGCCGGATGAGCCGCATCGCCTCCAACGGCTCCGGGTGGCGGGACATCTTCGACTGGATTTCCTGCCATTGCGTGTCGAAGCTGTCAGGGGTCAGCTCACTGTCGGACCCGAGCCACTTGGTCGATTCGGGCGAGACCTCGAGCAGGTCGGTGATGAACCGGCTGCTCGAAAGAACAGCGCAGAGCCGTTCAGCGGCGGCTTTCGAGTCCCGCAGCATCCCGAGGTACCAGTGGCTCTCCCCGAGCGACTCGCTGAGCCGCCGGAAGCCCAGCAGTCCGGCGTCGGGATCGACGCCGTCGGCGAACCAGGCCAGCAGGATCGGCAGGAGCTGGCGCTGGAGCACAGCCCGGCGCCGAATTCCGCCGGTAAGGGCCTCGATGTGCCGCATCGCACCCTTCGGATCCGAATAGCCGAGCGCCGCGAGCCGCGCCTGTGCCGCTTCCGGGGTGAGCTGGACATCCTCGGCGCTCAGGTTCGCAGCCGTGTTGAGGAGCGGTCGGTAGAAGATCGAATCGTGCAGGCGCCGGACCAGGCGCTTGGTGCGCTGCCATTTCTCGAGCAGTCCCTGGGCGCTGGGGCGCACGTTCACCAGCGCACCCTCCGACGAACGCGCCAGTGCGCGGAGGGCCGCCTCGTCGTCGTCTTTCGGCATCAGGTGCGTGCGGCGCATCCGGGTCAGCTGAAGGCGGTGCTCGAGGACGCGGAGGTAGCGGTAGGCGTCGTCGAAGTCCATCGCATCCGAGCGCCCGATGTAGCCGCCGGCACTGAGCGCTCTGATGGCGCCCACGGTGTCCCGCACCCGCAGGCTGGTATCGACCCGCCCGTGCACGAGCTGGAGCAGTTGGACGGTGAATTCGATGTCGCGGAGGCCACCGGGCCCCAGCTTGAGCTGTCGGGCCTCCTCGCTGCGAGGGATATTCTCCGTCACCCTCCGCCGCATGGCCCGCACCGCCTCGACGAAGCCGTCGCGCTGGGAGGAAGCCCAGACAAGCGGCGCGATGCCCTCTTCGTAACGGCGGCCCAGCCCAGGGTCACCCGCCACCGCACGGGCTTTCAGGAGCGCCTGGAACTCCCACATCTGCGCCCATCGTGCGTAGTAGCTCAGGTGGGACTCGAGTGTTCGGACCAGCGGACCATCCCGGCCCTCGGGGCGCAGGTTCGCATCGACCTCCCAGAGGGCCGGTTCGACCCCCGGCGAATAAACTCCGCGGGAGATTCCGGACGCGAGGAAGGTGCCGATTCGGGTGGCCTGCGCTTCATCCAGTCCTGGTGCATCGACAACGTAGATGACGTCGACGTCGGAGATGTAGTTCAGCTCACCGGCGCCGCACTTGCCCATCGCAATCACTGCGAGCTGCACCTTCGCGACGTCGTCGGGATCGTGGGTCGAGCCCGCTTCCCGGCGTGCGACAGCGAGGGACGCCTCGAGCGCCGCGGCTGCGAGGTCCGCAAGTTCCCTGCCGACCGAGGGCAGGTGGTCGACAGGTGAGGGAGCCGACAGGTCACGCACGGCCAGGTCCGTCAGGTGCCGCCGGTATGTCATCCGCAGGCGCTGGTGCGCCTCGGTTCCGGTGATTCCCGCTATGGGGTTGTCATCCCCGGGATCGGCTTCGACGGCTTCCAGGAGGGAGGCCCGCAGAGCCCGGTCATCGACCGGCGGCATACGCGCGGTAGGTGGTCGAACGACGTCGAGGTGCTCCGGGTGGCGCATGAGGAACTCGCCGAGTGCCTCGGACGCCCCGAGGAGACGGAACAGTGCGGTGCAGCGCGCGGTGTCTCCCGTGATGAGGGACACCGCTTCCGGGTGGGCGGCCAGCAGCCGGACGCAGGACTGCAGGGCGAGATCGGGACTGGCGGAGGACCCCAGGGCGCCGAACAGGATTTCCTCGTCGATCCCGTCGAGTTCCGGGGCGGCGAGGAAGCGCCTGCTCTGCTCGAGGTCCGCGAACCCGGAGCTGATCAGTTTCCCGTTGGAGCTCGTTCCACCGGCTCCCTGGGCGCGTGCCGTTAGAGGATCCCCAGGTTGCGGCGAAGCTCGTACGGAGTCACCTGGATGCGGTAGTCATGCCACTCGGCACGCTTGTTCCGCAGGAAATTCTCGAAGACCTTCTCCCCCAGGATCTCGGCGACCAGTTCGGATTCCTCCATGGCCCGCGTTGCATCATGGAGGCTGGCAGGAAGGGGGTCGTGGCCCATGGCGCGCCGCTCGGCTGCAGTGAGGCTCCAGACGTCGTCCTCGGCGCCCTGCGGCAGTTCGTACTCCTCCTGGATGCCCTTCAGTCCCGCGCCGAGCAGCACTGAATACGCCAGGTAGGGGTTGCTGGCCGAGTCGATGCCGCGGTACTCGATCCGGGCGGACTGGCCCTTGTTCGGCTTGTACAGGGGTACGCGCACCAGGGCGGAGCGGTTGTTGTGGCCCCAGGAGAGGTAACTGGGAGCTTCTCCCCCGCCCCACAGGCGCTTGTAGGAGTTCACGAACTGGTTGGTGACGGCAGTGAACTCCGGGGCGTGGCGCAGGATCCCCGCGATGAACTGCCGTGCGGTGCGCGAGAGCTGGAACTCGGCTCCTGCCTCGAAGAAAGCGTTGGTGTCGCCCTCGAACAGCGAGAAGTGGGTGTGCATGCCCGAGCCGGGGTGCTCCGAGAACGGTTTCGGCATGAAGGTGGCGTAGCTGTTCTGGGTCAACGCCACTTCCTTGATGATGGTCCGGAACGTCATGATGTTGTCCGCGGTCTGGAGCGCATCGGCATAGCGCAGGTCGATCTCGTTCTGGCCGGGGCCGGCCTCGTGGTGACTGAACTCCACGGAGATGCCCACTGATTCGAGCATGGCGACGGCGGTGCGCCGGAAATCCTGGGCGACACCTCCCGGGACGTGGTCGAAGTAGCCGGCCTGGTCCACCGGGACGGGCTGGCCATCGGGTCCGAGCTCGTCCGATTCAAGGAGGTAGAACTCGATCTCCGGGTGGGTGTAGCAGGTGAACCCCATGTCGGCCGCCGTGGCGAGCGTCTTCTTCAGCACGCCGCGCGGATCGGCCGTGGAGGGCTGCCCGTCGGGGGTCAGGATGTCGCAGAACATCCGTGAAGTCTGTTCCTTGTCGCCGCGCCAGGGCAGGATCTGGAAGGTCGAGGGGTCAGGCTGCGCCAGCATATCCGACTCGAAGACGCGCGCAAGGCCTTCGATCGACGAGCCATCGAACCCGAGGCCCTCCTCGAACGCACCCTCGACCTCAGCCGGGGCCAGCGCCACGGACTTCAGTGAACCGACGACGTCGGTGAACCACAGCCGGACAAAGCGCACGTCCCGCTCCTCGATGGTGCGCAGTACAAATTCCTGCTGCCGATCCATGAACAACCCACTTTTCTGCCGCTTCCACGGCGCTTCGATCCAATCTTCACTCTAGCGACAGCGGACAGCGAATCCCCTCCACCGGACCGGACCATTATGACGCCCGGATGTTACGGCGGGGTAACCTGCCTGGAATGCAGGAACCTTACCGTTCCAGTCCTCCGCTAGGCTCTCGACTATGACCTCCGCCGAGAACTCCGCCGAGATTCCAGCGCCGTACGGCGTGGGCGATGCCGCGCCGTCCGCTGATCCGCAGCAAACCACGTCCGGTCCCCGAAGAATCCGCACCCATCACCTTCAGCAGGCGAAGGCCGAGGGCAGGCGGTTCGCGATGCTCACTGCCTATGACCAGTACGCCGCCCAGCTCTTCGACGAGGCCGGAATCGAGGTGCTGCTCGTCGGGGATTCGGCGGCCAACAACGTGCTGGGGCACACCACCACGCTGCCGATCACCCTGGATGAGATGATCCTTTTCTCCCGGGCCGTCAGCACCGCAGCCAGGCACGCGCTGGTGGTCGCAGACCTTCCCTTCGGCAGCTACGAAGTCTCCCCCGAACAGGCGGTGCAGTCCGCCGTCCGGCTCCTCAAGGAGGGCCTCGTCCACGCGGTCAAGATGGAGGGCGGCGCCGAGTACGCCGAAACGGTGCGGGCGCTGGTCAAGGCAGGCATCCCCGTCATGGCCCACATCGGCTTCACCCCGCAGAGCGAGCATGCGCTCGGCGGCTACCGGGTGCAGGGCCGCGGCGATGCTTCCCAGCGGATCCTCGACGACGCCGTCACGCTCGCCGAGGCCGGAGCGTTCAGCATCCTCATGGAGATGGTGCCGGCACAGGCGGCGGCCGACGTCGACGCCGTCGTGCCGGTGCCCACGATCGGTATCGGCGCGGGAGCATCCACCACCGGCCAGGTGCTGGTGTGGCAGGATATGGCCGGTCTCCGCGGCGGAAAGCAGGCACGGTTCGTGAAGCAGTATGCCGATCTCCGGAGCGTCCTCTCCAGCGCCGCACGGACCTATGCCGAGGAGGTCCGGTCCGGTGTTTTCCCCGGCCCGGAGCACTCCTTCTAGCTGCTCGGTCCCTTTCACGGAAGTTCAGTCGTCTTCGGCGTCCCACGCCTTGTTCCGCTGCTCAACCTTCTCGAGTGCCTTCTCCGCCTCTGCCCGCGTTTCATAGGGGCCGATGAGCTGTGACCAGTCGGACTGCGCGTCGACCTCCACCTCGTGGGTGCGGACGTTGAACCAGTATTCGCTCATGTTGCTCCTTGGACGTATTTCGCTTCGTCATGCCGGCCTCGCCTATAGGATCAAGGGTATGCCTTCCTCTGCAGCTGCACCCGCTGGAATCCTTGAACGCGGCACCGTGAGCCCCCAGCGGCCCGTGCCGAAGGACATCGTCCGTCCCGAATATGTGGGACGCACCGCTCCAGCGAAATTCACGGGTTCCGAGGTCAAAAGCGCTGGAACCATCGAAAGGATCCGGCGCGCCAGCAAGGTCGCCGCGCAGGCCATCGTGGAAGTCGGAGCACACGCGGTACCGGGAGTCACCACCGACGAATTGGACCGGGTGGGGCACGAGTTCCTCCTCGACCACGGCGCGTACCCCTCCACGCTCGGGTACCGCGGATTCCCGAAGTCCCTGTGTTCGTCCTTGAACGAGGTGATCTGCCACGGCATCCCCGACTCCACGGTGGTGCGGGACGGTGACATCCTCAACATTGACATCACCGCCTACCTCGACGGGGTGCATGGTGACACCAATTACACCTTCCTCATCGGCGACGTCGATGAGGAGTCCCGGCTCCTGGTCGAGCGCACGCAGGAGTCGCTCAACCGGGCCATCCGCGCGGTGGCGCCGGGGCGTGAAATAAATGTCATAGGCCGCGCCATCGAGTCCTACGCGCGCCGGTTCGGTTATGGTGTTGTGCGTGACTTCACCGGGCACGGGGTCGGCGAGGCGTTCCACACGGGGCTGATCATCCCCCACTACGACGCCGCGCCCGCCTACAACCGCGTCATCGAGCCCGGAATGGTGTTCACCATCGAACCGATGCTCACGCTCGGCACCATCGAGTGGGACATGTGGCCGGACGACTGGACCGTCGTCACGAAGGACCGCAAGCGCACCGCGCAATTCGAGCACACTTTGCTGGTGACCGACCGCGGCGCAGAAATCCTGACCAAGCCCTAGTAGCCACTCCCGGCTCCGTTCCCTCAGCCCGACCCCGCAGTCCGACGAATCCCCTCGGCCCACAACCGACTACCGACCTCTGGAGAATAATGCCCAAGGACACCGAGAAGAAAAAACCCGGCAAGAAGACGATGCCCGCCACCGTCATCGGTGTCGACATCGGAGGCACGGGCATCAAGGGCGGCATCGTCAACCTTGAAAAGGGCGTGGTCGTGGGGGAACGCTTCCGCATTCCGACGCCGAAGCCCTCCACACCCGAGGCCGTGGCCGCTGTTGTGGCCGAGATTGTGAAGGAACTCAGCTCACGGCCGGAAGGGCCGTCGGAGGACGTGCCTGTCGGAGTGACCTTCCCCGCCATCATCCAGCACGGAGTGGCGCGCTCGGCGGCGAACGTCGACAAGAGCTGGGTCGACACCGACGTTGATGCCCTCTTCACGAGGGTCCTCGGGCGGGATGTGCACGTGATCAACGACGCCGACGCCGCCGGTCTCGCCGAGGTCCGCTACGGCGCGGGCAAGGGCAAGCTGGGCACGGTCCTGGTCATCACGCTGGGCACCGGGATCGGCTCCGCGTTCATCTTCGACGGCCGGCTCGTCCCCAACGTGGAACTCGGCCACCTCGAAATCGACGGCCATGATGCCGAGACCAAGGCGTCGGCCGTCGCCCGCGAGCGTGACGGCATCGGATGGGACGAATACACAGTCCGGCTCCAGCGGTACTTCTCGCATGTCGAGTTCCTGTTTTCCCCGGAGCTGATCATCGTCGGCGGGGGAATCTCCAAACGCAGCGCGGATTACCTGCCGGGTCTGAACCTCCGCACTCCGATCATCCCGGCGCAGCTCAAGAACCAGGCGGGAATCGTGGGCGGAGCGTTGCAGGCCGCCATTCTGCTGGAACCGAGAAGGATCTAGCACCAGGGGTGCTGCTGCTGCCGGCCGCGCCGGCGGGAATTCCCTGCAGGGGGCCTTCGAGGTTCGATCCGCTTCCACCGCTTGCGGAGGAGACGGATCAACTGACGCCTATCGCGCCGTCAGCGGCCGCTGCGCGCCTGTGGGAACCCGCTGACTCTCCTGCGACTGATGGCGGAGGAGGGAAATGGCTTCGTCGAAATCCTCGAGGGATTCGAATCCCTGGTAGACGCTTGCGAAGCGGAGATAGGCGATCTGGTCGAGTTTGCGGAGCGGGCCGAGAATTGCGAGGCCGACCTCGTGGGCATCGATCTCCGCGACACCGCTGGCGCGTACCGTTTCCTCGACCTCCTGCGCCAGGAGCGCGAGGTCGTCCTCGGTGACGGGCCGGCCCTGGCATGCCTTGCGGACGCCATTGATGATCTTGCCCCTGCTGAAAGGCTCTCCTGCTCCGGATCGTTTGACGACACTCAGGCTCGTGGTTTCCACAGTGGTGAAACGCCGCGCACACTGAGGACACTGACGCCGACGCCGGATCGCCGAGCCGTCGTCGGCCAGGCGACTGTCGACCACGCGCGAGTCAGCATTACGGCAGTAGGGACAATACATGTGCCATGCCTGCTTTCCTCTGGCTGGTCGCGCTGGTCAGTCGTATCAAGTCAAGTGTAGGACTACATCTGGTGAAACTACAAGGCTGCAATTACTACATCTGGTACCATCCGCTCAGAAGCGGGCCTCGACCGCTTCACCGTGGGCAGGCAGATTCTCCGCGGAGGAAAGTGCCGCAATGTGCTGCCGGACCTCCTGCAGTGCGTCCTTGCTGTAGGAAACGAACTGCACCATCCGCAGGAATGTCGTCACGTTCAGCCCCGACGCGAACGCCGCCGTTCCCCCTGTCGGCAGTACGTGATTGGAGCCTGCGCAATAGTCCCCGAGGCTGACGGGTGTGTACTTCCCGACGAAGACGGCCCCGGCGCTGCGGATACGGGCGGCAATCTCCTCGGCGTCGGCGGTCTGGATTTCCAGGTGTTCAGCCGCATAGGCGTTGCACACCCGTACGCCGTGTTCCATGTCCTCCACCAGGATGGTTCCGGATTGCGGACCGGCCAGCGCAGTGCGGACCCGCTCCGAATGCTCCGTTGCGGAACTGCGGGTGGACAGCTCGCGGCGCACGGACTCGGCGAGCGCGGGGGAATCGGTGATGAGGACCGAGGCCGCATCCGGATCGTGCTCGGCCTGGCTGACGAGGTCGGCAGCAACGAGTGCGGGGTCCGCTGTGTCATCGGCGAGCACGGCGATCTCGGTGGTGCCGGCCTCGGAATCGATGCCCACCACTGACCTCACCAGCCGCTTGGCGGTCGCGACGAAGATGTTTCCGGGACCGGTGATGACGTTGACCGGTTCGATGCCAGGGCCGGCGTCGGACCCGGCGATGCCGTAGGCCAGGGCAGCCACGGCCTGGGCGCCGCCGATCGCATAAACCTCATCGATGCCGAGCATTGCCGCCGCGGCGAGGATGACCGGGTGCGGCCAACCGCCGAATTCCTTCTGCGGGGGCGAGGCCAGAGCGAGCGATGCCACGCCGGCGGCCTGCGCCGGCACTACGTTCATGACCACCGAGGACGGGTAGACGGCGAGCCCTCCCGGCACGTAGAGCCCCACGCGGTCGACCGCCACCCACCGGGAGGTGAGGCGGGCGCCTTCGCTGATCTCGACGTCGACGTCGGCAGGTTTCTGCGCGACGGTGAACACCCTCGCCCGCGCGATCGACTCCTCCAGCGCGGCTCGCACGGCGGGATCCAGGGACTGCAGCGCACTGTCGATCACGGCACCGGGCACGCGGGGATGGAGCTGCTCGACGCCGTCGAACCGGGCGGCGAGGTCGGTCAGGGCAGCGAGCCCGCGAGCACGGACGTCGCTGATGATCCCCGCGACCACGGTCTCCGAGGAATGCTCGCTGGGCGCGGCGCGTGGCATGGCACGCCGGAGTTGGCCCGGGGAGAGGTCGGTACCGCGCAGGTCGAGGGTGCGGAAGACGTCCCCCGCTGGAGCATTGCTGGTTGAAGTCACGCCGAAAGTCTACCGGCGGCGCTCACCATTCCCGCAGCCGGTCATCCGCGCCGGGTGCGCGCCAGTGAGGACAGGGAAACGACGAAAATGACCAGGGCCACGGTGGCCGGCCAGATCGCGGCGGCGCCCGGTGAATGCAGCAGGAACTCCGAGCCCGGCGAGTCCTCAGTACCGTGCGGACCGAACAGCAGAGCTAGCCCCTCTCCCACCAGCACGGCAGCCAGCGACCCCAGAGCCGAGCCGGCCACGACAGTCACCACGCGGGGAACCAGCCCCGGCGCATCCATGCGGGCTGCGACGATCCCGCCGAGAACGAGGCCGGCGACCAGCCCCAGGGCGGCCAGGGTCAGGTCCCGCAGCAGCCAGGTCGAGGGCTGAAGCTCATCGCCGTACAGGAACCCAGCCGGGGCACCAAGCCACCATGCCACACCCATGGCCACGCCGACGAGCAGGGTGATGCCGGCCCACCACAGGACTCCGGCGGGCGGAACTGTGGTGCGGTCCTCGGGCACCGCGTACACCGGAGGCGGATACGGGGAAGCCCCGGTGACGGGCTGCTGGCGTGGACGCATGACTTCTACATTAACAAAATGCAGGAGGGTCCCAGGACCGGCCTATCGTGGAAGGTGTGTTTCAACCGCAACCTCGGAGGTAATTCGTGACCGACCATCCAGGCGCGGTCAGCGCCACTGCCCTCCAGTCCCCGTTCCGCGAGGTCTTCCGCCGCCACGCGGCCGGTGTCGCCATCATCACCGCGACCTATGAGGGACGCCCCTTCGGGTTCACCGCAACATCTGTCGCCTCCCTCTCGGCCGATCCCCCGCGGTTCAGCTTCAATATGGCGCGAACGTCCTCCTCCTGGCCGGCCGTCGCCAACACGAACTTCGTCGGCGTCCACATGATGAGTACCGACAACGAGGCATTGGCCGAGCGCTTCGCACGGTCGAAGGACCGCTTCAGCGGGGACGACTGGTCGTCCGGCCCGCACTCGGTGCCCCTGCTCCACGGCGTGGCGGGCTGGCTCATCGGCCGAATCAGCATGAGGCTCTCCTTCGAGAACAACGCCGTGGTGGTGGCCGAAGTGGTGGCCGGCGACACAGGGCCCGACGGCGCACCCCTGCTGTATCACGGCGGGAGCTACGGGACGCCCGCTGCAACCGACTACGTGATCTAGGCTCCATACGCGAGGGACTGTCCACCTGGCTTCGGACCGGTCCATTCCCTCCCGTCCGGTCCGGTACCCGTCACCGGGTGCGGCCGGGGAGTATCTCCTCGTGACGTTTCGGCGGACGGCTCGCTACCGGTCATCCGTCGAAGTGGGTCTGCGGCACTTCCTGCCCGAGGGACTCGATGACGGCAGCGGCCACCTGGTGGAGCTTCCTGTTCCGTCCGTTGGACGCGGCTTTGAGGATGGTCATCGCGGTGTCATGGCTGCAGCGGTTCTGTCCCATGATGATGCCTGCGGCTATGTCGATGGTCGTCCGTGAACTTATCGCGGCCCTGAGGTTATCTCCGGTCTCGGTCAGCTGCGCTAGACGTACTGCCATGCGGAGCGACTTCGATGCCTCCCGCGCCAGTTCTTCGGCAGCAGCGATGCCCGCCGGGCCGAAGGCATGGGCTGTCTCGGCGTACAGGTCGAGCCCTGCATCAGCGTCCCCATCGAGCGGAATCGGGACCCCCAGTGCCGAAAGGATCCCATGGTCCGCGATCGCCTCGGTGTACCGGCCGAACCTGGTCTCCGTCCGGAAATCCGCAACGGTGTAGGTCTTCCCTTCGCGGGCTGCACGCAGGCACGGCCCGTCGTCGAAAGCGTACTGCACCTCGTCCATCTTCCTCGCGTGCTCGCTGCTGGTGGCGACCGTCCCCTTGGCCCTTGGACGGAGCAGCGTGACTCCACAGAGCACCTCGCTACCCGGGGAAGACAGTCTGTCGGCAGCAAGCTTCGCCAATCCCGTCAGGAATTCCTCGACGTCGGAGCTTTCGAGCACCATGTCCTGCATCATCCCCGGCAGGGATACGTTCTCTACGGTCGATTTCTTCTCGGACACCTATCCCACTTTCCGGCCCTCGCCATCGGCCCGCCGGACGGCAGGGTGACGTTGGGCATCGGTCGCCTCAACCGGACGATCAAGGTAACGCTACCGGTCGGAACGGGCCCACGGGAACCCTCTTGGCTGCAACGGCGACCCTCGCGGCCCGGCTGTCCCCGAACGGCCGTCCCGGTCAGGCGTCGAGGCAGGCGGGACCGAGAAGCACCTTCAGGTCCCCGAACAACCCGGGCGTCGGGCTGACCCGCAGGTCGACACCGAGCTTCATCACCTCGATCTTGCGCGAGCCGCTCAGGCGGATCAGCACCTCGCTGGTGCCGGGGTGGGTCCGCAGCACGTCGCCAAGGGCGCTCACCGCCGCCTCGGTGGCCTTGTGCTGGTTCATGGAGATCACCACCGGCCCTGAATGGCCCTCGCTGAGGTCGGGAACGCTGAGCTCCTGGGCGTTCAGCATGACGGCGCCGTCGTCCCTGCGCTGCAACCGCCCTCGGACCACCACGATGAGGTCCTCGGCGAGCACCGCCGAGATGGGCCCGTAGACCTGCCCGAAGAACATCACCTCCATCGAACCGGCGAGGTCCTCCACTTCCGCTCGGGCATAGGCATTGCCGCTGTTCTTGGCGATCCTGCGCTGCAGTGAGGTGATCATGCCGGCAATGGTGACGATGGCGCCGTCGGCCGGTCCCTCATCGCTGATGATCGAGGTGATAGAGGAGTCGGCGTGCTGGCTGAGGATGCCCTCGAGTCCCTGCAGCGGGTGGTCCGAGACGTAGAGCCCCAGCATGTCCCGCTCGAAGGACAGCTTGTCCTTCTTCTCCCATTCAGGCAGGTCGGGTACCTCCACCGCCAGCCCGCTTCCGGCAGCCGGATCGTCGAAGGCGCTGAACAGATCGAACTGGTTGGCCGCCTCGTTGCGCTTGAGGACGATCACCGAGTCCACCGCCTCCTCATGGATCATCGCCAGCGCACGCCGGGGGTGCTTGAGGGAATCGAAGGCGCCGGCCTTGATCAGCGATTCGATGGTCCGCTTGTTGCAAACGACGGCGGGCACCTTCTGCAGGAAGTCGCTGAAGGAGGTGAAGGCACCCTTCTCCTCCCGGGCCCCGACCATCGCGCCCACCACGTTGGCACCGACATTGCGGATGGCGCCCATGCCGAAGCGGATGTCCTTGCCGACCGGGGTGAAGTTCACGCTCGATTCATTGACGTCGGGCGGCAGGACGGTGATGCCCATGCGGCGGCACTCATTGAGGTAGATCGCCAGCTTGTCCTTGTCGTCGCCCACGCTGGTGAGGAGGGCGGCCATGTATTCGGCCGGGTAATGCGCCTTGAGGTACGCCGTCCAGTAGGAGATGAGCCCGTAGGCGGCGGTGTGCGCCTTGTTGAACGCGTAGTCCGAGAAGGATTCGAGGACGATCCAGAGCTTGTCCATCGCGGCCTGCGAGTAGCCGTTCTCCTTCATGCCGGAGAAGAAGTCGGCCTGCTGCTTGTCGAGCTCGGACTTCTTCTTCTTGCCCATGGCCCGGCGGAGCATGTCCGCCTGGCCGAGGCTGAAGTTGGCAAGCTTCTGGGCCGCGGACATCACCTGCTCCTGGTACACGATCAGGCCGTAGGTCCCACCGAGGATCTCCTCGAGGGGGCCCTCGAGCTCGGGGTGGATGGGCTCGATCTCCTGCAGCCCGTTCTTGCGGAGTGCGTAGTTGGTGTGGGAGTTCACTCCCATCGGTCCCGGACGGTACAGGGCAAGCACCGCTGAGATGTCCTCGAAGTTGTCGGGGCGCATGAGTTTCAGGAGCGCCCGCATCGGTCCGCCGTCGAGCTGGAAGACACCGAGGGTGTCGCCGCGCGCCAGGAGCTCATAGGACGCCTTGTCGTCGAGCTCGAGGTCCTCCAGCACCAGGTCGGTGTCCTTGTTGGCCTTGATGTTCTCGACGGCGTCGGTGATGATCGTGAGGTTGCGGAGCCCCAGGAAGTCCATCTTGATGAGTCCGAGCCCCTCGCAGGTGGGGTAGTCGAACTGCGTGATGATCTGGCCGTCCTGGTCACGGCGCATGATCGGGATGATGTCGATCAGCGGATCCGAGGACATGATGACCCCGGCGGCGTGCACACCCCACTGGCGCTTCAGCCCCTCGAGTCCGAGTGCCGTCTCGAACACCTTGGCCGACTCGGGGTCGGTCTTCAGCAGTTCACGCAGCTCCTCGGCTTCGGAATGGCGCTTGGCGTCCTTGTTGTGGACGTCGGCAAGCGCAAGGCCCTTGCCCATGACGTCGGGCGGCATGGCCTTCGTGAGGCGCTCGCCGGTGGAGAAGGGGTAGCCCATGACGCGGGAGGAATCCTTCAGCGCCTGCTTGGCCTTGATGGTGCCGTAGGTGACGATCATGGCCACGCGTTCATCGCCGTACTTGTCGCTGACGTAGCGGATCACCTCGGAGCGGCGCCGATCATCGAAGTCGACGTCGAAGTCGGGCATCGAGACACGTTCCGGGTTGAGGAAGCGCTCGAAGATCAGGCCGTGCTTGAGCGGGTCGAGGTCGGTGATGCGCATGGCGTAGGCCACCATGGAGCCGGCTCCGGACCCGCGCCCGGGGCCCACCCGGATGCCGTTGTCCTTGGCCCAGTTGATGAAGTCGGCCACCACAAGGAAGTAGCCGGGGAATCCCATCTGGGTGATGACACCCACCTCGAACTCGGCCTGCTTCCGTACGTCATCGGGAATCCCGGCGGGGTACCGGTACGCCAGGCCCGTCTCGACTTCCTTGACGAACCAGGACTGCTCGTTCTCCCCCTCCGGCACCGGGAACCGCGGCATGTAGTTGGCCTTGGTGTTGAACTCGACATCGCACCGCTCAGCGATGAGGAGGGTGTTGTCGCACGCCTCCGGGTAGTCACGGAAGATGGCCCGCATCTCGGCCGGGGACTTGAGGTAGAACTCGTCGGCGTCGAACTTGAAGCGCTTGGGATCGGCGAGGGTCGAGCCCGACTGGACGCACAGGAGGGCGGCGTGGGCCTTGGAGTCCTCTGCGTGGGTGTAGTGGAGGTCGTTCGTGGCCACGAGCGGCAGTCCGAGCTCGGAGGCCAGCCGAATGAGGTCGGTCTTGACCCTCCGCTCGATGTCCAGTCCGTGGTCCATCAGCTCGCAGAAGTAGTTCTCCGCCCCGAAGATGTCCCGGAAGTCGGACGCGGCCTGTTTGGCCTCGTTGTACAGGCCGAGCCGCAGTTTGGTCTGGACCTCCCCGGAGGGGCATCCGGTGGTGGCTATGAGTCCCTTGCCGTAGGTCTGCAGCAGGTCGCGGTCCATACGCGGCTTGTAGAGGTAACCCTCGAGGGAGGCCAGCGAGGACATGCGGAACAGGTTGTGCATGCCCTCGGTCGACTCGGACCAGAGCGTCATGTGGGTATAGGCACCGGCACCGGAGACGTCGTCGCGCCCTCCCCCGCCCCACTGGACGCGGGTCCGGTCCGCACGTGCGGTGCCGGGCGTCAGGTAGGCCTCGACCCCGATGATGGGCTTGATACCGGCCGTGCGGGCCTTGCTCCAGAAGTCGAACGCCCCGAAGACGAATCCGTGGTCGGTGGTCGCGAGGGCACTCATGCCCAGTTCCTCGGTGTGGCTGAACAGGTCGGTCAGCCGAGCGGCGCCGTCGAGCATCGAGTACTCGGTGTGATTGTGAAGATGGACGAAGGATGCATTTGCTGCCGCTGCTGAAACCACCTGCCTATTCTAGGCCAGAGGGCGCCGGTCCCCCTGTCCGGCGGAACAGGAGCGGCGCCGGGACGCGGGGTCCCGGCACGGCCACCCGATCCGGAAGGAGCGGCCTAGACGGCCCCGCTGGCCAGCGCCGAGAGGGCGTAGGCCAGATCGAGGGGATAGGGACTTTCGCACGAGACGGGCTCGCCGGTCCGGGGGTGGGCGAAACCGAGCCGGTGGGCGTGCAACCACTGCCGTGTCAGGCCGAGGTTCGCGGCCAGGCGGGGGTCGGCGCCGTAGGTGAGGTCTCCTGCACAGGGATGCCGCAGCGCAGAGAAATGCACGCGAATCTGGTGGGTCCTTCCCGTTTCGAGATGGACCTCGACCAGGCTTGCCCTACCGAACGCCTCAAGGACGGCGTAGTGCGTGACGGACGGCCGTCCGTCCTCCATCACCGCGAAGCGCCAGTCGGCGTGCGGGTGCCTGCCGATCGGGGCGTCGATGGTTCCGACGAGCGGATCGGGCAGACCCTGCACCACCGCGTGATACACCTTCTCGACCGTTCGTTCCTTGAACGCCCGCTTCAGTGCGGTGTAGGCCGGCTCCGTCTTCGCGACGACCATGGCGCCGGAAGTTCCGACGTCGAGCCGGTGGACGATCCCGGCGCGTTCCGGCGCACCCGACGTCGAGATGCGGTACCCCTCGGCGGCCAGCGCACCGACCACCGTCGGCCCGACCCAGCCCGGGGATGGATGTGCAGCGACACCCACCGGCTTGTCGATCACCACGAAGTCATCATCATCGAGCAGGATAGCCAGGCCCTCTACGGTCTGGGGGACAATGCGATGCGGATCCACCGCTTCAGGCAGGACCACGCACAGTTCGTGTCCGGCCAGCACCCGGTCCGCCTTGGCCAGCTTCGCGCCGCCCCGGGTGACCCTGCCCTCCCTGCACCAGGCGGCGGCAACGGACCGGGAGACGTCGGCAACCAGTGAGAGCGCGGCGTCGGCGCGCGCACCGCCGAGTTCCTCCGGCACGGTGAAGACGCTCTTGCTGCCGGGCGTCTCAGCGTTCATGAGACTCCCCTGCGCCCGGCGTCCCTTCGGTTCCTGTTTCGTCGCCGGCGCGAGAGCCGTCCAGATTGATGCCGCGGAGGGTGAGCAGGCAGATCAGCACCACTCCGCTGACAACGGCGGAATCCGCGATGTTGAAGATCGCGAAGTTCGGCAAAGCGATGAAATCGACCACATGGCCCTGCGCGAAAGACGGTTCCCGCACCAGGCGGTCCGTCAGGTTGCCCAGCGCGCCGCCGAGGACAAGTCCAAGGGCCGCGGCCCAGCCCCTCGAGGCGATCTTGGGGACCTGGGTGATGATGGCGATCGATACCAGGACCATCACGATCGTGAACACCCAGGTGATCTCGGTGCCGATGGAGAAGGCCGCCCCGGGGTTCCGGATGAAGTGCCAGTTCAGCAGCGGCGGGAGAACCGGAGTGATCTGCCCCTCGGTCATGGTGCCGACCACCCAGAGCTTGGTGAGCTGGTCGAAGACGTAGGCAACGGCGGCGCAGAGGACGACTACGAGGCGGTACATCGCCCGGCCGCCCCCGCGCCTCCTGCTGCCGGCAGCCTTCTCGGGCTGACCGGCATCAGGGATTCCATTATCGGTCATGGTGCACTCTTGCCCGGGGCGTGGCCCCGTACCGCAGGGCGGAGCTGCCTAGGATTCTGCAACTTCGGTGGATGCGGTAGCAACTGAACCACGCGAATCAAGATCCTGCAGCTGCCCCTCGATGTACGCCTTGAGCCGCGAGCGGTAGTCGCGTTCGAACTCGCGGAGCTGCTCGACCTTCTCCTCGAGGACTGTCTTCTGCTCCTCGAGCGCGCCGAGCGTCAGGCGGCTCTTCTCCTCGGCGTCACTTACCAGGCCTGTGGCTTCGCTCTGCGCTTCGGCGATGATCTTGTCGCGCTGTTCGACGCCGGCGTTGACGTATTCGTCGTGCAGCCGCTCCGCCATCGCCAGGACGCCTGCAGCGGATGCCGCGGAGGAGATGCCCGTTTGTGCCGGTATGGCGGCGGGATCCGATGCTGAATTCTGGACCTCGGGCTCGGGCGCGACCTCGGCTCCGACCTCGCCGGAAGCCTCTCCCGCTCCGGTGCCTGCCGCAACCGGTGCCGGCACCGAGGTGGGCTGCTGTGCGGCGGGAGGCGCTCCGTTCACCTGGAGCCGCAGCTCCTCGTTCTCCTGGTTGAGACGGCGCAGTTCCACGACGATCTCGTCGAGGAAATCGTCGACCTCGTCCTGATCGTAGCCTTCACGGAATTTAGTGGGTTGGAACCTTTTGTTCACAACGTCTTCTGGCGTCAAGGCCATCTGGTCACCTCGTGGGAGTTATCAGGAAGGCCGGCACTCAACACGGCCTTGCCTTCGGTACCGGAAATCGTGGACATGGAACGGCGGCTTTCCATCAAGCCGGAATTCAGCGTATATCTTTTGGAAGCCAAGTTCCTAAACTGCTCAGACTGCCAGGTTGGCCGACACGCCCATCAGGATAACGACGGCGATGAAGAGGACGAGGAAGGCCAGGTCCAGTGAGACGCCACCCAGGCGAAGCGGCGGGATCAGGCGCCGTAGCGCCCGGATGGGTGGATCGGTGACGGTGTAGACGCCCGTCGCCAGGACAAGCGCCCACTTCTTGGGGCGCCAGTCGCGGGCGAACATCTGCACGGCGTCGTACACGATGCGGATGATGAGCGCGAGTTGAAACAACATCAACACGAGGTAGACGAGGGAAAATACCAAACTCACAGAGAAGTTCCAGTCCTTTGGGCCTTACAGGGGTGCGGCAAGTCCGGGAAGCCCGCGGACTCAGCTCTGGTTGAAGAAGCTGGTCTGCGCCTCACTGGCTTTCTGGTCCTCGCCAAGGACTTCAATATACGACGGCGACAGCAGGAACACCTTATTGGTGACCCTTTCGATGCTCCCGTGGAGACCGAAAACCAGGCCGGCGGAGAAATCGACGAGACGCTTGGCGTCGGACTCACCCATGTCCGTGACGTTCATGATGACCGGAATGCCGTCGCGGAAGCTCTCACCGATGAGCTTCGCGTCGTTGTAGGACCGTGGATGAACTGTGGTGATCTGGCGCAGGGACGAGGAATCCTCCCGAGAGGAATGCGCACGCTTGATGGGGGTCACCGGGGCGCGGTACTCGTCGACGGATACGCTTCGCGCTGCCGGAGCCGCCTCGAGGTGGCGTTCTTCGCGGTCGTAGTCCACTGCGTACTCCTCGTTCCTGCTGTGTGCGCTTCGCGGCTCGGGGTCATAGTGCTCGTCACCATCGGCAAGCCCAAGGTAGATCATTGTCTTGCGCAGTGCGCCAGCCATGGTAACTCCTGTCATCTAAGAAAGTGGAACGTCTGGTCGTTCCCGTGGCATCGCTGGTGTCGACCCCGGTATCCCCGGCGTTATAGCTCAGACGCTACCGCAATGGAGGTCGCGGACCGAGCACATCAGAGCCGATCCTGAGGTGTGTCGCACCAGCGGCGATCGCTGCTTCGAGGTCGGCGCTCATGCCGGCCGATATGCCCGTCGCGCGGGAATCCACGGATCGTATGGTGGCAGCGAGGTCCCCCAATCGGTGGAAAGCCGCCAGTGGATCGGCTCCCCGAGGGGCGACCGCCATGACGCCGGCGAGGGCCAGGTTCGGAGCCCCGGCGATCCGGACCGCAAGGTCCTCGACCTGTGCAGGCGGTGCCCCGCCCCGGGTGTCGGCGGCGTCGTCGTCGAGATTGACCTGGACGAAACAGGAAAGTGGTTCCAGGGGCAGCTCCCCCCGCTGGTCGCGGTGCTCGTTCTCCGCCGCCCGTGCCTTGGCGAGCGCGCTCACCAGGGCCACACGGTCCACTGAATGGACGGCGTCGGCGTACCGGACCACCGATTTCGCCTTGTTCGTCTGCAGCTGGCCGATGAAGTGCCAGCGCAGGACGCAGTCGGCGGTTTCGTCCGCTTTGGCAGCTGCTTCCTGGTCCCGGTTCTCTCCGACGTTCCGGACATCGAGGCCGGCAAGGATCCGAACGTCGGACGCCGGAAAGAATTTGGTGACGACGATCAGGGTCGGCTCCGGGCGTGCTGCCTCGGCCGACGCTGCAGCTATCCGGCGCCGAACTGCCGCCAGTCGGTCACGCAGTTCAGCCGGCCTGCCACCGGAAGGCGCACCCGGGGCATCAGTCATGTCCGCCACACAAGCCCGGCGATCCGTCCCGCGCCCGGCTCACGCCGGTGCGAGAAGAGCCGGGGGTTCTCAAGGGTGCAGCGGGAATCCGACGGAACCAGCGCCGCCGCGTCCGCCGGTACAGCCTCCGACCCGCCATCGGACAGGACCACGTCCGCACGTACGGCGCCGGATACGACCTCGACGCCGAGCCCATCGAGCTGGCTCGTAACCGCCGCTGGAAGGTCGAGGGACGGGCTGCCGGAACGGGTGCTGGCCCTGGCGGCAGGCACCACAGCCGAGAATTCATCCCTCATCGACGTCGGAACCTCGTAGCACTTCCCGCAGACGGACGGCCCGATCCATGCTTCGAGATCCGTCGCCCCCTCCTCCCGCAGGCGCACCACGGTCCCACCGACTATTCCGTCGAGGATTCCCTGCCGGCCTGCATGCACCACCGCTGTCGCGCGGCTTTGCCTGTCAGCCAGCACGATCGGCACACAATCGGCGACCAGAACGGCCAGGGGAACCGAGCCGTCCGCGGAAACCATCGCGTCAGCGTGGACAGCAGCATTCGCAGGAGCTCCGGCGCCGGAACCCCCGGAGGGCGTAACGACGGCGCCTGACCCAACCGCTCCAGTGCCTGCAAACGGTTCGACGTCGGCGACAACACTGGAGTGGGTCTGGTTCATGAAGCGCAGGTGCCCGGGAAACACCTCCAGCGAAGCCTCGAGGGCGCGGCGGTTGCGCGCGGTCGCCTCCGGATCATCCCCCACCGAGAAGGCAAGGTTGCCCGCGGCCGCACTGGTGAAAGCCACGTGCAACCCCGGGCGCACCTGCTGCCGCCAGAAAAACACAGCGCCGGATGTCCCTATTTGAGGAAGTCTGGCACGTCGAGGTCATCGGAGCGGCCCGAGGACAGGTCCTGCTCCACGACGGCGGGCAGGTCGACGTCGAACCCTGCATCGGCCGGAACAGTCTGACCGCCCGAACGCTGCTGCGACCAGGCACCGAGCCCGGCGGAAGCGGGAGCAGCCGCGCGGCGGTTCTCCCCGACCGTGGGGGCCGAAGCCGGCTTGAGCGCAGGAGTAGCGGGCTGCGACGTGACGTCCACCTGGTCGAAACCGGCGGCAATCACGGTCACGCGGGCCTCATCTCCCAGCGCGTCGTCGATCACGGCACCGAAGATGATGTTCGCTTCCGGGTGGGCAACCTCCTGGACCAGCCGGGCTGCCTCGTTGATCTCGAAGAGGCCGAGGTCGGAACCACCCTGGATGGACAGCAGCACTCCGTGCGCGCCGTCGATCGAGGCCTCGAGCAACGGGGACGCGATGGCGAGCTCAGCGGCCTTGACCGCGCGGTCCTCGCCCCGGGCCGAGCCGATCCCCATGAGGGCCGAACCGGCGCCCTGCATGACGGACTTCACGTCCGCGAAGTCGAGGTTGATCAGGCCGGGCGTGGTGATGAGGTCGGTGATTCCCTGGACGCCGGAGAGCAGCACCTGGTCAGCGGACCGGAAGGCATCGAGCATCGACACGTTGCGGTCGCTGATCGAGAGCAATCGGTCGTTCGGAATCACAATGAGCGTATCGACCTCCTCGCGGAGGGTGTCGATGCCGGACTCAGCCTGGTTGGACCGGCGGCGGCCCTCGAAGGTGAAGGGCCGGGTGACCACGCCGATGGTCAGCGCACCCAGCGACCGCGCGATACGGGCCACGACGGGCGCACCGCCCGTACCGGTCCCTCCTCCCTCACCGGCGGTGACGAAGACCATATCCGCACCCCGGAGCACTTCCTCGATCTCCTCCGAATGGTCCTCCGCTGCGCGCCGTCCCACCTCGGGGTCGGCGCCTGCGCCCAGGCCACGGGTCAGTTCACGGCCGACGTCGAGCTTGACGTCGGCATCGCTCATCAACAGCGCCTGCGCGTCGGTGTTGATCGCGATGAACTCCACCCCGCGGAGACCCACCTCGATCATCCGGTTGATGGCGTTCACGCCACCACCGCCGATGCCGACGACCTTGATGACGGCCAAGTAATTCTGCGGTGCTGCCACGTCCTGTGTCCCTTGTTCGAATCTTTACGCTGTATGGGGGTTCGTCCGGCCGGAACCGAACCTCGTTCAACGTTAACCTTCAGGATGAAAGTTAACGTTATGTCAAGTAACTTCTATCTTGACGCTATGGGCACGGGGCCGCTGTTGCAATGACATCGGCCGCGTGTCGCACCAATTGCTGCAATCAATCAGGCCGGCCTACTGCGCTGCCGCGTTACCGCGTTACCGCGTTACCGGCCTATCATGTGTGCTGACGTCGAACTCCTTCACGGGCGGATCCCCCGGCGGCATCGCAAGAAGAGCGCTCAGCACCCTTGCCTTGGCGGCGTTCCGCTCGGCGCTGCCCCAGAAAATCTTTTGATCCCCCGCCAGCGATAGCTGGATGGAGTCCGGACTCGACGCCGAGGCGCTGTTCAGCCGCCCGAGGACATCCGCCGGAAGTTCCGCCAGCACCGCGGTGATGGAGGGGAAAACCGCGGAATCGATTGCCGCGGTTCCGCCGTCGATGAGCGGAAGCTGTACCGCGTCCCGAGCCGCCACAGTGCCCAGCCGCCGGCCCGAGGAATCGACGAGGACGAATCCACTGGTGTCCTGCACGATGGCCACGGGAGTCCGCTCGGTGATGGTCACCAGCAGCGTCGACGGTGGCTCCGCCGCGACGTCGATGTCCTCGATGGGCGCCTTGTCCTTCAGGAGATCCCGAACCTGGTCGTCGGAGATCTGCGGCAGGGGCACACCCCGAAGGGGAGCAAGCGCCGCAGTGACCTCATCCGTCGGAACCAGCGAGTTTCCCTGCACCTCGAGTTGCCTCAGCGCAAGCGCCGGGGAGAACACGAGGTAGGCGACCAGGCCCGCAAGAGCCAGCACAAGGAGTGGGACGAAGATCACCGCGTAACGGCGGCGCCGCCTGCGGGGCGGTTCGGGAAACTCGAGGACAGTGGCGGAGGGGGCCGAGGTGGAGGCAGCCGTGCGGGAGGGGGCCGTGCGAGAGGGGGCCGTGCGAGAGGGGGCCGTGCCGGAGGGGACGGCGACCGCGGGGCCGTCGTCGAGCATGGCAACCCGGCTCGAGTTCGCACGGGATCCCGTGCCGGGCGCCGCGCTGCTGCCGGCAGGAGTGGGGGGCTTCCTAGGAGACATCAACCGCTCCGTCCGGCGCGGTCTCGCCGGCGCGAAGTCGCTCGACGAGCTGCAAACCATACATGGTGACGTCCCCGGCGCCGACCGTCAGGATGATGTCCCCCTCGGTGGCGCGCGCCACCAGCGCCTCGAGGGCAGCGGCCGGATTTTCCTCATAGGTGCCGGCGGGTCCCATCCGGTCCGCGATGAGCCAGCCCCCCACGCCCGGCACCGCGTCCTCCCGGGCGGCGTAGACCGGAAGAATGGCAGTGGAATCGGCAATGCCGAGCGCATCGGCGAAACCCTGCGCGAATTCACTGGTCCTCGAATAGAGGTGGGGCTGGAACAGGACGTGGACGGCGTGCTCCCCGGCAACGGTGCGCGCCGCGGTCAGTGCTGCTGCAACCTCGGTGGGATGGTGCGCGTAGTCGTCGAACACGCGCACTCCCCGTCCGACGCCCCGTGCCTCGAAGCGGCGTGCTGCGCCCGAGAAGAGGGCGAGATGCGCAGCCGCGACGGCAGGATCCACGCCGAGTTCCAGTGCCACGGCGAAAGCAGCAGCTGCATTGAGGATGTTGTGTCGCCCTGGAACACCGAGTTGGAGATCCTGCCGGGCGTCGAGTCCGTCCACCACGAAGGACAGGACGCTGTTCGACGTGCTGCCGAGGGCGCGCGTCGCCTCGATGCGGATGTCCGCTTCCGCCGCGTAGCCATAGGTGCGCACGCGTCTGCCCGGACCGGTTCCTGTGACGAGCTGTGCCGCTCCGGGGTCATCAGCGCATGCGACGAGCAGCCCAATTTCGGGGACCAGCTCCGCGAACCGGCGGAACACTGCCGTCACCGCGTCCGCCGTGCCGTAGTGGTCGAGGTGGTCCGCCTCGACATTCGTGACCACGGCGATGGACGGCGCGTAGTTGAGGAATGAGCCGTCGGACTCGTCCGCCTCTGCCACGAAGATGTCCCCTCCGGTCCACTGTGCATTGACGCCGAGCGCCGCGACGTCGCCGCCGATCGCGAACGACGGCGCAAGTCCGGCGCCCTGGAGCATCACGGTGATCATCGCCGTCGTCGTCGTCTTGCCGTGCGTGCCGGCTACGGCGACCAACTGCCGGCCCGCCGTGGCCGCGGCGAGGGCCTCTGACCGGTGAAGAACCGGGATTCCGCGCCGCTTCGCTTCGACCAGTTCAGGGTTCCCTGCGCGGATTGCCGAAGAGATCACGACGGTGCCGGCGTTGCCGAGGTTCGCCACGGCATGGCCCACGTGGACGCCGGCACCGAGGGCGGCGAGTGCGGCAAGTGCTTTCGAGTCCGAGGCGTCCGACCCCGTGACGCATAGTCCCTGCCCGAGCAGCACCCGCGCCACGGCCGACATGCCGGCGCCGCCGAGTCCGAGGAAGTGGACCGGCTCGGCGAGGCCGCCCTGGTGTTCCGAGCCGCCATTCATGCTTTCCGCCCTGCCGTTTCGATCACGAGCGCCGCGACGCGCTGGTCGGCGTCGCGCACTCCCTGCCCGGCAGCCGCGGCGCCCATGGCGTCGAGGGCGGCGGAATCGGTGAGCAGGGAGGTCGCTGTGGAAGCCAGCCACTCCGGGGTGAGGTCCGAGTCCTCGACCAGCAGCGCGCCCCCGGCGGTCACGAGCGACGCGGCGTTCAGGCGCTGTTCCCCGTTGCCGTGGGACAACGGCACCAGGATCGATGGAAGGCCGACGGCAGCCAGCTCGCACACCGTCGCCGCACCGGCCCGCGCAAGCAGGAGGTCCGCTGCGGCGTACACACGTTCCATCCCGTCCACGTAGTCGAGCTGGTGGTAGCCGGGAAGCGCCAGCACATGGCCGTCGGCATCGAGGACCTGCTTCCCGCGGCCGGTGATGTGAAGCACCTGCAACCCGGCCTCCACGAGTGCGGGCGCGGCGCCGGCCACCGCACGGTTGATGCTGGCAGCCCCAGAGGATCCTCCGGTGACGATAAGGGTGGGCCGGTCCGGGTCGAGTCCGAGGCCCAGCCGCGCGTTCGCACGGTCCGTTGCCCGGTCCAGGCCGGAGATCTCCGGCCGCATCGGCATCCCGACCCATTGTGCCTTCGGCAGTTTCGCGTCCCGGAACGCGACGGCGACGGTGGTGGCGATGCGGGCACCGAGCCGATTGGCCAGCCCGGGGCGCGCATTCGCCTCATGGATGAGGACGGGGACCCGCCGGAGCCAGGCTGCCAGGTAGACGGGTGTGGCAACGTATCCGCCGACACCGACGACGACGTCGGCTCCTGCTGAATCGAGGATCCGCAGTGCCTGACGCATCGCGCGCAGCAGCCGGAACGGAAGCTTCAGGAGGTCGGAGGACGGACGCCTCGGCATCGGCACGCGGTCGATGGTTTCGAGCTGGAATCCGGCGGCCGGTACCAGCCGGGTCTCCATGCCTGATTCAGTGCCGACCACGTGGATCCGTGCGCCGGGCTCCTGTTCGGAAATGGCGTGTGCAATGGCGAGCAGCGGGCTGATGTGGCCTGCTGTGCCACCGCCCGCCAGGACGGCGGAAAGCGGTCTGCTGCGTGTCATGGCGCTGTGGGTTCTCTTTCGGAGGTGGCTGAAGATGCGTACCGGGCGGCTGCGTCGCCCGGAATCTTGGGACTCTTGCGGGCGAAGGACAGCAGCACACCGACAGCGGCCAGGGTGAAGGTCAACGCCGACCCGCCGTAGGAGATGAAGGGCAGCGGCACACCGATGACGGGCAGGAGGCCGGTGACCATGCCGATGTTCACGAAAGCCTGTCCGATCAGCCACACGAGGATCGATCCCATCAGGATGCGGACGAACGGGTCCGTGTAGCGCATGGCCACCCGGATGGTGGCAACTGCCAGGATACCGAACAGGGCGACGACGAGGGTTGCACCGATCAACCCGAACTCCTCGCCGATGATCGCGAAGATGAAGTCGTTGTGTGCCTCCGGGATCCAGTTCCATTTTTGCCGGCTCTGGCCGATGCCCACCCCGAACCACCCGCCCGATGCCATCGCGAACAACCCGTTGTCGGCCTGCAGGCAGAGATCCGCGCCGTTGTCGCAGTTCAGACGCAGCCAGGCGTTGATGCGCCCACCGCGGTTGTCGCTCGTCACCACCAGGAGCAGCACCCCGATGATCCCGGCGATGCCGGCCAGGGTGAACATCTTCAGGGGTGCTCCGGCGAAGAACAGTGCAGCCGCGAGGATCATCATGAGGATCATGCCGGTGCCGAGGTCGCCACCCATCAGCACGAGCAGGATCGGAAGCCCCCCGATGGGAAGGGCCGGGACCACCGCGTGTTTCCAGTTCCGGATCAGTGCCTTCTTCCGCTCGAGCACCGTGGCGAACCACAGGGCAAGCGCCAGCTTCGTGGGCTCCGAGGGTTGGAAGCTCTGGTTTCCGATCCGGATCCAGTTCTGGTTCCCGTTGATGTTCTCGCCGATGAGCAGGACGAGGACGAGAAGCACGATCGCCACGCCCAGCCCCGGCCACGCGAGCACGCGGTAGGCCTTCGGCCCGAGCCGGGACAGCATGAGCATCATCACCACCCCGGCGGTCGCCCAGACAGACTGTTTCAGGAACAGGGCGAACTCGTCCTCGCCGTCGGAGATTGCTTCCACCGACGACGCCGAGAGGACCATCAGCAGACCGATCGCCGTCAGTGCCAGCGCCGTGCCGAGGATTAGGTAGTAGCTGGATCCGCTGGGTGCGCGGCCCGTCCCCTCCAGGAGGGTCCATGCCCGCCGGAGCCCGCCTGCCGCTGTGATCCTTGCCGGCTCACTCCCCGCCGGAGATCCGGAAGCCCCCGGCTGGTGCCCGCCGGGCCTGGTTGGCGTGGTGACCATCTACAACTCCTCCGAGGTTTTCGCCTGCCCCTCCAGAACCGCACGCACTGCCTCCAGGAAGGCTGTGCCCCTGTGGGCGTAGGAAGAAAACTGGTCCATTGATGCGGCGGCGGGTGCCAGAAGCACTGTGTCGCCGTTCCCGGCAAGGCGTGCGGCTTCGGTGACTGCCCGGTCCATGACGGCCCGGCCGTAGGCCGGATCCGCTGCGCCGGCCGGGATCTGCCCTGTTCCAGTGTGCCGGTCGACGGCAGGAATGACCGGAACATCCGGAGCGTGTCGGCGGAGGGCCTCCCGGAGGGCGCTGACATCCTCCCCGATCAGTACGACGGCCTTCAGCCGCCGCGCATGGGTACGAACGAGGTCGTCGTACCGGACCCCCTTGGAGAGGCCGCCAGCCAGCCAGACGACGGATGAGAAGGCGGCGAGCGAAGCGGCAGCGGCGTGCGGATTGGTCGCCTTGGAATCATTGATCCACAGCACCCCCGCCTCGTTGCCTGCAACCTGGATGCGGTGCTCCCCCGGTCGATAGGCACGGATGCCCTCGCGGACTGCCGCCGGTGCCACTCCCGCTGCGCGCACGAGTGCGGCGGCTGCAAGCGCGTTGGCCACCAGATGGCGTGGAACCACTTCGCCGAGTTCCCGCACCGAGGCCAGTTCGGCTGCGGAGTCCTTCCGCTGCTCGATGAACGCCCGGTCGACCAGCAGGTCCTCCACCACGCCCATCATGCTGACCGCGGGGGTGCCGGTGGTGAAACCGATGGCGCGGCAGCCCTCCTGGACCTCGGCGTTCTCCACCATCAGTTCCGTCTCGCGCTGGTCGACGTTGTAGATGCAGGCCACTCTCGTCCGCTCATACACTTTCGCCTTCGCCACCGCATAGGCGTCGTAGCCGCCGTGCCAGTCCACATGGTCCTCGGCGATATTGAGGCAGACACTCGCAAGCGGTGCCAGCGAGTCCGACCAGTGGAGCTGGAAACTCGAGAGCTCCACGGCGAGGAAATCGAAGCCCTGCGGGTCCCGGATCACGTCGAGGATCGGCGTCCCCACGTTACCGGCGGCCACGGCCCGCTTGCCCGCGGCGAGCAGCATCGACTCGGTCAGTCCCACCGTGGTCGTCTTGCCGTTGGTCCCGGTGATGGTGAGCCACTCCGCCGTCGGGCGCCCCTGCCGGATCCGCACGCGCCAGGCCAGCTCGACGTCGCCCCAGATCGGAATGCCACGGCGTGCGGCATCGGCGAGCAACGGCTGGGCCGGGCTCCAGCCGGGCGAGGTGACGACGACGTCGGGCTTCTCGCCGTCGACCAGCGGCACGGTGAGGGCGTGCCCACTGCCCAGGAGGACAGCTCCGGCACCGACGATACGGAGTGTGTCGGCCTTCGCCCGGTTCTCGGGAGAATCGAGGCCGTCGACCACGACGACGTCGACGCCGAGCTCAAGAAGGGTATCGGCGGCCGAGAATCCCGAGGCTCCGATGCCGGCGACCACGGCTCGCAGGCCGCGCCAGGGAGAATCCCAGGTGGTGAGTTTGCCGAGCCTGTCTGCCGGCGCCGATTCGTCCGGGGACGGTGTACTGGTCAACCCACAACCCATTCTGCGTAGAAGATACCGAGGGCCACCGCGACGAAGAGACCGGCGAGGATCCAGAATCGCACCACGACGGTCACCTCCAGCCAGCCCTTGAGTTCGAAGTGATGCTGGAGCGGCGCCATGAGGAAGACCCGCTTTCCTCCGGTGAGTTTGAAATAGCCCACCTGGATGATCACGGAGAGCGTGATGACCACGAACAGGCCGGCCAGGATGACCAGCAGCAGTTCGGTCCGCGAGAGGATCGCGAAGCCGGCGATCGCTCCGCCGAGCGCGAGGGACCCGGTGTCACCCATGAAGATCTTTGCCGGCGAGGTGTTCCACCACAGGAAGCCCACGAGCGCCCCGCAGAGGGAAGCCGCAAGGAGGGCGAGGTCCAGCGGATCCCGCACCGAGTAGCAGACGTCGCCGACCACGCGGGAGGAGCCGCAGCTCTGGTTGGACTGCCAGATTCCCATCAGCATGTAGGCGCCGAAGACCAGGATCGAAGCTCCTGCCGCAAGGCCGTCCAGACCGTCCGTGAGGTTGACGCCGTTCGAGGTTCCCGTGATGATGAGGTTCGCCCACAGCACGAACAGGATCGCTCCGCCCACGGTGCCGGCGAAGGCGAAGTCGAAGGACGTATCCCGGATGAACGAGACAGCGGTGGAGCCGGGTGTGCGGCCCTCTTCGTTGGGGAACTGAAGGGCCAGGACGCCGAAGAGAACCCCCACAGTGGTTTGTCCCACGATCTTCGCGGGAGCGCTCAGCCCGAGGCTCCGCTGTTTCGAGATCTTGATGTAGTCGTCGAAGAATCCGACGAGTCCCATGCCCGCTATGAGCAGCAGGAGGAGGAGCCCGGAGGCGGTGGGCCCATTCGAGCCACCGACCATCCCCATGACGAGGTGCGTCAGGAAATAGGCAACGAGCACTGCGCCGACGATGACCGCACCGCCCATGGTGGGAGTACCGCGCTTGGTGTGGTGGGCGGTGGGGCCGTCGTCGCGGATGAACTGTCCGTAGCCCCTGCTGACGAGGAGCCGAATGAAGAGGGGCGTCCCGAGGAATCCGATGACGAGGGCGGTGGCCGCTCCGATCAGTATCGCGATCACGGCCGGGTCCCGCTTTCAGACTGGACACTGTCGGCACTGTCGGCACTGTCGGCGGTGGCTTGGCCGGCAGGCACGCCGCTGGACGCGGTGAAACTGTCGCCGAGGAAACGCAGTCCGGCGCCGTTCGAGGATTTGAACAGCACGATGTCCCCTGGCGCAACTTCCGCCCGGAGAATCTCGCCTGCCGCGGCGGCGTCGGTCACATGGACGGCTTCCTCACCCCAGGAGCCTTCGAGCACTGCGCCGTTGAAGAGCGCGCGGGCGTTGTCCCCCACCACGACCAGTTTGGAGATGTTCAGCCGGACCACCACGCGTCCCAGGAGGTCGTGTTCCTCGATGGACCGCTCGCCCAGTTCGAGCATCTCGCCCAACACAGCCCAGGTACGCCGCCGGCCGGCGCCGAGTTCGGCCAGGGTGCGTAGTGCGGCCCGCATGGATTCGGGGTTGGCATTGTAGGCATCGTTGATGATGGTGACGCCGTCGTCGCGCTCGGTGCGTTCCATCCGCCACCGGCTCGCCGCCTGCTGGGTGCGGAGGGCCGCCGCGATACGCTCGCCCGGCACTCCGACGGCCCAGCCCACTGCGGCCGCGGCAAGCAGGTTCGTCACCTGGTGGAGGCCCAGCAGGGGTGAGATCACCCGGTGTGTCCCACCGTCGGGCAGGGCGAGTGTGAAGTCGGGGTGACCCTCGGCGGTAGTGGTGCTGTCGCGTGCGGTCAGGACCGTGCCGTCGTCGGTCGGAAAGTCGGTGGACGACGTGAAGTAGAGCTTATCGGCGGCCGTGCGGGTCCTCATGGCGTAGACGCGCTCGTCGTCCGCGTTGAAGACGGCGGTTGCACCGGACGGGAGCGCCTCGAAGAGTTCGCCCTTGGCTGCGGCAATATTCTCCACGCCGCCGAACTCCCCGGCGTGGGCGGACCCGACGCCGAGGACCACACCGATATCGGGCTGGACCATCTCCGCCAGGTAGCGGATGTGCCCGGGTTTCGTGGCACCCATCTCGATGATGAGATAGCGCGTGTCGAGGGCGGCTTTGAAGACCGTGAGCGGCACCCCGACCTCGCCGTTGAAGGATCCGCCCGGAGCGATGGTCGGCGCCTCGGTTCCCAGCATGCCGGCCAGGAGATCCTTCGTGGTGGTCTTGCCGGCCGACCCGGTGATGCCGATCACCGTCAGGGGACTGAAGGCCCGGATGCGGCGTACCGCTTCCGCTGCGAGGGCGCCCATGGCCAGTACCGCGTCGGGGACGATCACCGAAGGAAAGTCTGCGTCGTCACCGGTTGCCGTGACGGGCCGCTCCGCCAGGGCGAGGACGGCGCCGCGCTCAACCGCCTGCGGCACGAATCGGTGGCCGTCCGAGCTTTCGCCCGGCTTGGCGATGAAGAGGCTGCCCGCCGTGCACTCGCGGGAATCGGTAGCTGCAGAGGTGACGGTTCGGGAGGGATTTGCCTGTGCGGAGGGTGAAAGATAGCCCCCGGTGATTGCCGCGATCTCGGCTGCGCTGAATTCAATCATGACGGTTCAGGATTCTATCCCCGGCTGCGGAAGCACAGAGAATCCGCGCCTTGTCAACGCGGCGGCCAGTTCCACCCGGTCATCGAGGGAATGGTTGACACCCTTGACCTCCTGCCACACTTCGTGTCCGCGCCCTGCGACCACGATGGTGTCATCGGGGCCCGCCAGCAGCACCGCATGCTCGATCGCCGCCGCGCGCGGAAACACCTCGAGCACCTCGGTGGCCAGGGAACCGGCGCGGACGGCCGAGGTGGCGCCCGCCAGGACACCGGCGCGGATGAACGCATCATCCTCGTCGTGCGGATCATCGTCGGTGACGATGACGACGTCGGCCAGTCGCGCTGCAACGGCGCCCATGATGGGACGTTTTGTCTCGTCCCGCTGCCCCGTTGCCCCGAAAACGACGATCACGCGTGACCCGTCCCGCCGCACCGAGGAAAGGGTGCGATCCAGGGCGTCGGGGTTGTGGGCGAAATCGACGATGCCGGCAGGACGGTTGCTGATCACCTGCATGCGCCCGGGCACCTGGATGGTGAACGGGTCCCGGCTGTCGGCAGCGCGCTGCACCTCGTCCGCGGGCACCCCCGAGGAAAGCACCATGACCGCAGCCAGAGCGGCGTTGGATATGTTGAAGGTTCCCGGCAGCCCACAGCGCAGGGACAGGGTTACGCCGTCGGGCCCGGTGATGGTGAAGGCGTGGCCGAGGCCGTCCTGCTCGATGCCCCCCACCCGCCAGTCGGCGGCGTCGTTGCCGCTCGCCGGGTCGTTCCGTCCCTCGGTGGTCAGCAGCGTGGTGACCGGATGGGCCGCCTCGCGGGCGAGCCGCTGCCCCCAGGCGTCATCCACCGTGATGACTCTTGACCGTGCGTGCGCGGCATCGAAGAGTTGGGCTTTGACCGCGAAGTAGCGCTCCATGTCGCCGTGGAGGTCGAGGTGGTCCTGAGTGAGGTTGGTGAAGCCTGCGACGTCGAAGACAACCCCGTCCACGCGCCCGAATTCGAGCGCGTGCGAGGACACTTCCATGGACGCCGCCGTCAGCTTCCGCTCCCTCATCAGCGCCAGCAGCGAGTGCACCTGGGGGGATTCGGGGGTGGTGAGCAGACTGGGAATGGAGTCCTCGCCGGCGAGGATCTCGATGGTCCCGATCAGCCCCGTGGTGCGGCCCAGCGCGCGAAGCAGGGAGTTGAGGAAGTAGGTTGTGGTGGTCTTGCCGTTCGTCCCGGTGACTCCATACAACGCTGGACGTGCGACGCCGTCGGGCTGGCTCCGGAACACCAGCCGGGACAGCGGTCCCACCAGCCCACGCGGATCAGCGGCAGTGAACACCGGGACGCCGTCGAGCTCGGCAGCTCCGATGAGTGAAGCACCCGCTGCGTCGGTCAGGACGGCGGAGGCGCCCCTGGCGACGGCGAGGCCGGCGAATTCGGCACCGTGGCGGCGCGCCCCCGGCAACGCGGCGTAAAGGTCCCCCGGCAGGACGGAGCGGGAGTCGAGCGCCACTCCCGTCACAGCCACCTCCGCGCGTTCGGACTCGGCAACCGGAAGGGAACCATAGCGAACCGAGGACAGGCCCGAGGGCAGGTGCTGCAGCGCGCGCAGCAACTGGACGGTTTCAACGCGGCGCGGCCTCATCATGTCGGGGGCCCCGGGCGTCGGAATTTGAGGCGATGTCCTAGGCAATTTTCCTGGATCTCCGGCTCAGTACTCGACCGGGTAGGTGTCTGGCTTGCGGGTGGAGGGTGCAATGCTGTTCGAGTTAAGGACCTGCTTCATGACCTTCTGGAAGGAATAGCCCGGAACCAGGTAGTAGAGATCTCCCTGGGGCCGCTGGAGCGTCACCACCACCACGTATTCGGGGTCTTCGATGGGGGCCATCCCTGCATAGGAGAGAGTGTAGCCGTCGTACCCGCCGTTGGCCCCGGGAGCCTCTGCCGTGCCCGTCTTGGACCCCACCCGGTACTGCTCGAGTTCACCGGTTTTTCCCGAACCGTCGACGGTCACCGTTTCGAGCATCTTCTGCATCTGGAGTGCGGTCTCCTCGGAGACCACCTCGGTACCCTCGTCCTCGGGCACCTCGTGCTCGGTTCCGTCCGGATCGATGTAGGCGTCCACCAGTCGCGGCTCCAGCTTGACGCCGTCGTTGGCGATCGCCTGGTAGACCATTGCCGTATGCAGTGCGGTCTGGGCAAGGCCCTGGCCGAAAAGCACGGTGTACTGCTGGCGGTCGTCCCAGTCCTCGGGCGGCGGAAGAATGCCGCTGGACTCCTGGCTGAGGCCGGTGTTGAGCTTCTCGCCGATGCCGAATTTCTTCAGCCAGTCGTAGCGCTCCTGCTTGGTGAACTGCTCCCCGATCATCACGGTTCCCGTGTTCATCGACTTCGCGAAGATTCCCGCAGCCGTGCGTTGTTCGATGCCGTGCTGGAAAGCGTCCTTGAAGGTCTGGCCGCCCACCGTGTAGGTGTTGTCCAGCTCGAACTCCGAGGTCGGCTCGATGAGCCCCTCCTCGAGGGCCGCAGCCATGGTGATGAGCTTGGTCGTGGAACCGGGTTCGAAGGCAGCACTGACCGAGCGCGGCTGACGGTCCTCGGCGGAGGTGGCGCCGGGAAAGTTCGGATCAGGGGTCGTCGACTCGGCCATCGCGCGGATGGCGCCGGTCTTAGCTTCGACCACCACGATGTTTCCCCACTCCGCGTCGTATTCCTCGACCTGTGAAGCGATGGTCTGCTGTGCGAACCACTGAAGGTCCTGGTCGATCGTCAGCCTCACGGACTGGCCGTCGACGGCGGGGACGTCCTCGTTCGTAGCGTAGGGAATCCGGATACCGTCACCGCCGATCTCGAACGTCCGGCTGCCGGGATCCCCCTCCAGTTGATCCGACAATGCGAGCTCAAGACCCTCCCGGGCCTCGCCATCCGGCCCGACGTACCCGACGATCGAGCCGGCCACCTGCCCGGCAGGGTAGGTCCGCACGCTGGTCTGGTCGGCATAGACGCCGGGAATGCCGACTGCCAGTGCCTTGTTCTTCACCTCCGGCGTCACCGACTGTGCCACATAGTTGAAGATCTTGTCTCCCACGATGGCGTCCTCGAGCGTTGCTGCGTCGATGTCCAGTACTTCCGACAGTTCGCGAAAGCCCTGCTCGAGGGGGATTCCGACCTCGCGCTCGTCCAGCTCGGCGTTGTAGCGGCTGAAGGTGTTCTCGGTACTCAACGTCTGGTCCACCACGATGTCGAACCGCTCGACACTTCGCGCGAAATGCTTACCGTTGGTGTCGAGGATCGACCCCCGGACTGGTTGCACGGCAGTGGTGGTCAGGCGTTTGGAGAGGCCGGCCTGAGCCATGCCGTTCAGGTCGAGGGCCTGCAGCTGGAACAACCGGACGCCGAGCACCAGAAGGAGCACAAGGACGAAAGCCAGGCCGAGCCGCAGCCGTTTGGACCCAAGGGCCACACGCATTGCGTCCTGGCCGCCGGGAATGGGGTGCGTCACGGGAATATCCTTGTCAGTCGATCACGAACAGTTGCGGTTGCGGGGCGGACTACCTGTCCGTTGCGGCCTGCCCGGGACCTTGCTCTGGGCCGGGAATGCTTCCTTCCGCTTCGGTTCCTGTTGCTTCCGCTTCGGTTCCTGTTACTTCGGCTCCTGTCGCAGCCACCGTCTCCGGCATCCGCTCCATCTGTATATCGAGGTCCGGAGCCGGGATCAGCGCAAGGGGTCCGTCGGTCTTCGTGGCAGCCTCTGGGGTGCCCGTCACCTTCAAGGAATCTATCTCAATGGAACCGAACGTCGGGGACCCGACCATGCCGAGTTTCGTTGCTGCCGCAGCGAGGTTCTGGGGTGCCTCCCGGTTCTCGATCTTCTGCTCGAGGGCCTGGTTCTCCTGGCTCAGGGCGATCTGCTGGCCACGGAGTTGGACCAGTTCGTACTGGGTTCCCGAAACTGAGATGTTGAGCATGAGGACCGTGACCAACGCCGCCACCAGCGCAATGAAACTGAACACCACGAAGGGGACGCGGCGCTTTACCGGGCGCGCCGGCACCACCGAAAGCGGGGTGCGCGTCCGGGGCGCTGCTCCACCCGCCGACCGCAGCGCCGAGGGCCGCGGCGCTGAAAGGGCACTGCTTCCCGACAGCTCGTGGTGAATGCTGCGTGTATCCGCGATCAGTGCCTGGCTCAATTTCGATTCCTGTCCACGGGGTGTTCCCTGATTCGTTCAACTGCCCGGAGCTTCGCTGACGCGGCCCTCGGATTCTCTTCGACTTCCAGCTGCAATGGTGCCTCGGTACCACGGGTGAGTAAGCGGAGGTACGCCTTATGCTGCTCAAGCTCCACGGGAAACCCGGGAGGGGCCGAGGATTTCGCTCCTGCCGCAAAGGCGGTCTTCACGATGCGGTCCTCGAGCGAGTGATAGGACATGGCGACAATTCGCCCTCCGAGCCGAACCGCGTCGATCGCCGCGGGAACGGCCCGCGAAAGCACGGAAAGTTCCTCGTTGACCTCGATACGCAGGGCCTGGAAGGTCCTCTTGGCAGGATGACCGCCCGTGCGGGCAGCCGCTGCCGGGACCACGTCCCGGATGGCCTTAACAAGCTGTCCGGTGGTTTCCAGGGGTGTCTCACTCCGCGCTGCGACGATCGCTGAAGCAATCCGGCCCGCGAACTTCTCCTCACCCCAGGAGCGGATGATGCGAAGAAGCTCCTCCTGGGAGTAGGTATTGACGACGTCGGCGGCTGTGATTCCCCGGGTAGTATCCATGCGCATATCCAGGGGTGCGTCATAGGAGTAGGCGAAACCGCGCTCGCGTTCGTCGAGTTGAAGGGATGAGACGCCGAGATCGAAGAGGAATCCATCGACGGCCGCAATGCCGAGGTCTGCCAGAACGTCGGCGATCTCGTCATATACGGCGTGGACGAGGTCGGTCCGATCGGCGAAAGGTTCCAGCCGCTCCCCCGCGAGCCGCAACGCCTCGGTGTCCCGATCGATACCCACCAAGTGCACGGTCGGGAATTCGGCGAGCAGGGCCTCGGCGTGGCCACCCATGCCCAGGGTGGCATCGACGAGGACGGGACGCCTGCCTGCTTCCCGCGCTGAGGCGAGAGCGGGCGCCAGAAGGGATACGCAGCGATCGCGCAATACCGGTACATGCCGCTCACCGGTCGGGCGATCTTCGCTCACGCACCTTCTCCTTCCTGCATCAGTAGATTGACATGCCTGGCTGTCGGAACAGCCTTCCAAGGGGCCCTGAATCTCGCTGGAAGTTATTGGATCAGATCCCCATCCGGCCGGATCGAGCCGCCGCCTGGCTCCGGGGAAGTGAAGCCAGGTGGTGCGATCCATCCGACGGGTGGAGATCTCATCCAAGACGTCCAGTCCGTGTCCTGCCTAGATGATTCCTGGCAGGGCATCCTCATCCGTTTCGGAGAACGCCGCCTCCTTCTCCTCGAGGTAGCGGTCCCAGGCTCCCGCGTCCCAGATCTCCGCACGGCTTCCCGCTCCGATGACTGCAAGTTCACGGTCCAGCCCCGCATACGCACGCAGCACCGGTGGAATGGTGATACGCCCCTGCTTGTCCGGGAGCTCATCCGAAGCGCCTGACAGGAACACGCGGACGTAGTCCCTGGCCTGCCGGGATGAGATCGGAGCCGCCCGCATTTCCTCGTGGACCTTCTCGAATTCACTTGCACTAAAAACGTAGATACAGCGCTCCTGCCCTCGGGTGAGGACAAGCCCTGAGGCCAGTTCGTCACGGAATTTTGCCGGCAGGATCAACCTGCCTTTTTCATCGAGGCGAGGTGTGTGTGTCCCCAGGAACATCCCCACCGCCTGTCCGAAATTCGTGTGCGCTATCACTTCGCTCTTATATTCCCCACTTTACTCCACAAAGCACCACCGTCAACGCGGTCGGGAGGGCGTGGCGCGCCCTATTAGGGAAAGTCCCCTGCTATTCCGGGGCCAGGAGGCTGGCAGCGTAGTGGAGGGATATTCACTCCGGACGTTAAATGCAAAAGACCCGCCGGAGCGGGTCTTTTGCGTCGGGATCGGCCCTGATGCGGCCTGATTATCGGAGTTGCGGTAACCGGAGCCCTAGGGCTGGTCCCGTTTACGTTCGTCCCATTTATCCTCGAGGGTTGTCATGAACCCGCTCTTACCTGCGGAGGCCGGTTTAGCGGTCCGGCCGGTTGGGGGGCCACCCTCGATCGATTTGGGCTTCGTGGTGGCGAAGTAGACGCCGGCCCCCATCACCAGGAAACCAGCAACTCCCAGGATGATCATCTGCTGGGAGATTCCCGCAAGCAGAACAAGGATTCCGGCGATCGTTATCAGGGAACCGATGACCACCCGCCGCGTGGACATCGTCCCGCACGTATTCGACGCCATGGAGTGCGCGAATTTGGGATCGTCGGCGTGTAGTTGTTGTTCGAGCTGATCAAGAAGCCTCTGCTCGTGTTCCGAGAGTGCCATGATCGCCTCCTTGCTGTCAGTGCCAACGTTCCTTAATCCAAAGAACGAGTCCGCCGCCTCTGTGGTTCCCACCGATACGGGCCGGAGGAACGAACGCCGGCTACTGCATTCGCGCTTTGCATTACTTGTATAAAGAGTAGTTTGCTACGGGTCGGCTGGAAAGTCACAATGTACCTTGCTGGTCCCGAAAGTATGGTGCTAGGCATCAGGGTCCCCGCCGGACCGATGCCGCGCCGGGTGGGATCCGGCCGGCAGCTTCAGCAGGCCGGCCGGCACGACTTTTGCGGACCCGAACTTCCTGTTGACTGCGTCCAGCGCCGCCTCTGCGCCCCGCCAGCTGTCCTCGTTGCCATCGATGGTGAGCTGGTGCGCCCCTGAATCGCCTGTCTCGAGATGCTCGGCGCGGAGGCCGATGAGCCGTACCGGCTGGGGGCGATCACCCAGCCCGAGGAGCAGGGCGATCGCCGCCGCATGAATTGCATGCGCGCTGTTCACCGGTTCGGGAAGCTTCTTCGACCGCGTCAGTGTGGAGAAATCCGCGTAGCGCAGCTTGAGCGATATACCCCCGGCCTGATGACCGGAAGCCCGCAGTCGGATCGCAGTCCGATGAGCGAGCCTCAGCAGCTCGGTCCGCAGGACGGTATCCGAGGAAACGTCCTGCTCGAACGTCTCCTCGGCGCCGATGCTCTTTTCCCTGCGGGTCACCACCACGCTCCTCGGGTCACGCCCCCATGCCAGATGGTGGACATGCTCTCCGGAGGTGCCGAGCAACCGTCGGAGGGCGGTGACCGGGGTATGTGCCACGTCCTGCACCGTGCGGATGCCGAGGCGCGCGAGGGTCTCCTGGGTCTTCGCGCCCACGCCCCATAGTGCGGATACGGGGAGGGTATGCAGGTAGGCGACCGTCTCCGTGCCGGGGATCAAGAGCAACCCGTCCGGTTTCGCCCTCGTGGAGGCGATCTTCGCGACGAACGTCGTGGTAGCTGCTCCCACGCTTGCGGTCATGCCCAGGGTGTTACTGATCTCCGCCCGGATCTGCTCGCCGATCGACCGCGGACTCCCGAGCCGGCGGAGGGCGCCCGCAACGTCGAGGAACGCCTCGTCAACGCTCAACTGTTCGACAAGCGGGGTCACCGAGCGGAAGATGCCCATCACCATTAAAGACAGTTCGGCGTAGCGGTCATGGTGCGGTGGAAGGATCACGGCGCTGGGGCACTGCCTCAGTGCGACGGCCATGGGCATGGCGGACCGCACACCATACCGTCGGGCCTCGTAGGACGCCGAGAGCACCACCGACCGACCGGACGGGGAACCCACGATGACCGGCACCCCCTTGAGCTCCGGACGTTGCAGCAATTCAACCGAGACATAGAAGGCATCCATGTCGATATGGAGGATCGAGCACTCCGGGTTCTCCAGGCCGTCCAGGCCATGGCGCGTTTCTGCATCCTGCACAACCCCATCGTACCGAGCGCAGTCAGCCCTCCCTGCAGCACCGGCAGTATCGGCATCACGGCCTTCCAAGGGACGGATACAGTAGGAGGTCCACGTCCCAAGCCGCACCGGGAGAGCCCATGCCGTCCGCCAATTCGCGTCCGAACGAGGGCGGTTCCGCTGTCGGGATCATCAGCCGCGACCAGCATGCCTTCCGGGCGTCGATGACACACGAGTCCGACCGCTTCCTGGGCGAGCAGGCGGCGGTCCTCGCGGAAATATCGTCGGAGTCGCTTGTCCTGCTCGACGCAATACGCCAGCTCACCGATGGAGGGAAGCGCCTTCGCGCCCTCCTGTGCTATTGGGGATGGCGGGCCGCCGGCGGCGCCGCTGACGAACATGCCATCGTCACGGCCGGAGTTGCGCTCGAATTCTTCCAGGCTGCTGCACTCATCCACGATGACATCATCGACAGGTCGGACACCCGAAGGGGGGCGCCGAGCGTCCACCGGCAGTTCAGCATCCAGCACCGGAACGCACGGTGGCATCTGGATCCGGAGCGCTTCGGCGTGTCCTCAGCGATCCTCGCGGGCGATCTATGCCTGGCATTCAGCGAGGAATTGTTCACTTCTGCCTGTGAAGGCCTGGATGGTGTCAGTGCCAGGCCGATCTTCAACCGGATGAGGACGGAGGTGATGGCGGGGCAATATCTCGACCTCCTCGAGGAGGCGGTGGGTCCCGACCAGACGCCCGAAGCCGCTGCCGAGCGGGCGCTGAATATCCTCCGGTTCAAGTCGGCGAAGTATTCGATGGAGCGGCCGCTGATGCTGGGAGGAGCACTGGCAGGGGCGGACCAGGAACTGCTTGAGGCTTTCTCGTCGTTCGCCCTGCCGCTCGGGGAAGCCTTCCAGCTGCGCGATGATGTCCTTGGGGTTTTCGGTGACCCTGCTGTCACGGGCAAGCCCGCGGGCGACGACCTGCGCGAAGGGAAACGCACCTACCTGATCGCCCGGACGCTCGGCGCCAGTGACGCCCGGGGCAGGGACACGATCAACGGCCTCCTGGGAAGGCCCGACCTGTTGGATGCCGACGTAGCGATGCTGCGTGTCACCATCGTGGACAGCGGCGCGCTTGCGCATACTGAGCAGCTGATTGCCAGGCGCTCGGCCGATGCCTTCCGCGCGTTGGACTGTCTCGCCATCGACGGCCTCCCGGCTGCCGCACTCCGCGCCCTTGCCGAGGCGGCTGTCACCCGAACGTTCTGACGGACCGCCCCTTGCTGGCGCCCGGCCCTTCAGGCTGTCCCCCCGCCTGAGGGTGCGCTGTGTCGGCGATTACCAGGCGGCGGCCTGTGCGCGTCGCCGAATCTCCGTCTTGCGTCCCTCGCGCAGCGCATCGATGGGGCGCCCGGGAAGGGATTCGTCGTCGGTGAAGAGCCAGCGGATGATTTGGTCGTCCTTGAATCCAGAGTCGGCAAGCACCACCACGGTGCCGCGCAGGCTCTCGAGAACGGCGTTCTCGAGGAAGAATTCGGCAGGAATGCTTCGAATGTTCCGGTCGGTGATCCTCACCGACACCAGTGCCCTGTCGTCGAGCAATCCATGGACTTTCGTAATCGAGACGTTCAGCAGAGCTGCGACGTCGGGCAGGTTCAGCCAGCCAGGTACAAGTTCTTCTAGTTCCATCACCCTCTAAGGGTGCCATGAGGTTCACGGGAGCCACCACTTCGGAGCCGCGCCGGGCTTGACACGCCGCCGGGCGATCTCCCTCCCATCCGGAACTCTTGTGATAGGCGAGGAGTCGTGTAGATTCACATAAGTCACAGCGGCACCACAAAGCACATGCGACCCTTTTGTGACACCTTCGCACTCTCGGTGCGCCCTGGCCAGAAGCTCATCCAAGGCGTCCGCACAACGCGCGGTTCCCGGACCGCCTCCAGATGAGGAACAGAACATGACTGCCCAGCGACCCCCTGCATCGCCGTCCGGATTTCCGGCGGCCGACACTGTGCGCACTCCGCCAAGACGCCTCAGCCTCGCCGTATCCACGGCTGCCATTCCCGCCGTTCTCCTTTCCTCCGTCGCCCTTCCACAGCCGGCTGCGGCTGTCCAGGTCCAGCCATCCTCAGTGGTGCGGACCCTCAGTCCTGCAACCCCGGTCAGCCTCCACGCCGTCGTCCCGGCCGCCCTCGTCGCGGCCCAGGTCCCGGTGCTCCGTGTGCCCGCTGTTGTCACCCCCGAGGGCTACACCGTCCGGGCCGGTGACACCATCAGCGCCATCGCGGCCAGGCATGACCTGTCGATGAGTGATGTCCTGGAGCTCAACGGCATGACCGTGCGCACCATCATCTACCCGGGCCAGAGAATCAAGCTCACCGGGGCAGCGGTTCCCCCCACCTCCGCAGCCGATGAGGAGAAACCCGGATCGACGGCGCCGGAGGGCTCCTACACCGTCCGGTCCGGAGACACTCTCGGTGCAATTGCGGCACGCCACGGCGTCAGCCTTCCGAGTATCCTTTCTGCCAACAATCTCTCTCTGACTTCGATCATCCACCCGGGCCAGAAACTCGTTCTGGGTGGAGCGGTGAGTCCGGTACCGGAAACGGAACCTGCTTCCGCGCCGGAAACGAAGCCTGCACCTGTGCCCGCGGCTGCCTACACGATCAAATCCGGTGACACCCTCGGGGTCATAGCGGCACGGCATGGCGTGAGCCTCAGCAACCTACTCTCCGCGAACAACCTGGCCATGAGCTCGGTGATCTACCCCGGCCAGAAGCTGAACCTGGGTGCATCTCCGATCTCCGTCCAGGCCGTGCCCCCAGCCGCCCCCGCTCCTGCTCCTGCTCCTGCTCCCACCGGCACGTACACGATCAAGGCCGGAGACACCCTGAGTGCAATCGCCGCACGGAGCAACGTCAGCCTTTCGGCGCTGCTGACAGCGAACGGCATCACCGCCGCCACTGTCATCTATCCCGGGAAGACACTCCAGCTGCCCGGCGCGACGCCCGAAACGGTATCCGAGCCGACTCCGGTGGACCTGGTGCCGTCGTCCTTCCTTGGCTTCACCTACCCGGTGACGGTGGTGGCCGACGCGAATGCGAACAAACAGCTGCTCAACTCACTCCCGGCCCCGAGCCAGACCGAAATGCGGAAGATCGTCTCCGACACCGCGACAGCCATGGGCGTGGACCCGAGCCTCGCGCTCGCTTTCTCCTTCCAGGAGTCCGGGTTCAACCAGCGCGCCGTCTCCCCCGCCAACGCCATCGGCGCCATGCAGGTGATACCCTCCTCGGGCGAATGGGCAAGCGACCTCGTCGGGCGGAAGCTCAATCTCCTCGACCCCTATGACAATGCAACCGCGGGCGTGGCGATTATTCGTTCCCTCATCCGCACGAGCCCGTCGCTCGATATCGCCATCGCGTCCTACTATCAGGGTCAGTACTCGGTGCAGAGCCGGGGCATGTTCGAGGACACCAAAACCTACGTCGCGGCGATCAAGGCGCACCAGGTCAACTTCAAGTAAAGGCCGGCAGGCACACCGAGGCAGGCACATAGGGGGTTACGCCCGCGGGGAACGCCCGTAGCCTCAGGGGACCGTGCCCAGGCGGGCGCCCGCCGTTGCTGAGCGGCCGGAGACGACCGCCCGAGGTGCGTGATCACCGGGGTGCGGGGGCGGGATCGAGTGTTGGTCCCGCCCCCTATCACTGCCTGCGCTTACTATCGGTAGGTGCAGGAACCGCGGAAAGACTCTCTGGCAGGCGCCCTCATCGACGGGCGTTACCTGGTGCAATCCCGGCTTGCGCGGGGTGGGATGTCCACGGTCTACCTCGCCACCGACCAGCGACTGGACCGTCAGGTCGCCCTGAAGGTGCTGTATCCGCACCTTGCCGAGGACTCCAGCTTCCTCCGCCGCTTCGAGCAGGAGGCTAAATCCGCGGCCCGGCTTTCACACCCGCACGTAGTGGGGGTCCTCGACCAGGGCATGGAGGACGGCCCCGAACACCGCACCGCCTATCTGGTGATGGAGTACGTACCGGGACGGACTCTCCGCGACCTGCTGAGGGAGCGCGGCCGGCTCACTCCGCGGCAGGCCCTTGCTCTCCTGGACCCGGTGGTGGAGGGGCTCGGGGCCGCCCACGCGGCAGGCCTGGTGCATCGGGACGTGAAACCCGAAAATGTACTGCTCGCCAGTGACGGGCAGATCAAGATCGCCGATTTCGGCCTCGCGAGGGCGGTGTCCACGAGCACGGGGACGGGAACCCTCGTGGGCACGGTGGCGTACCTGTCCCCCGAACTCGTGACCGGCGAATCGGCCGACGCCCAGAGTGACATCTATTCAGTGGGCATCCTGCTCTTCGAGCTGCTCACCGGCCGGCAGCCGTTCACCGGGGACGCCCCCATCCAGATTGCCTTCCAGCATGCGCACTCGACGGTTCCCGCTCCGTCGTCGCTCCTTCCCGGGCTTCCGTCGGACATCGACGAGCTCGTCCAGTGGTGCACAGCCCCGGACCCCGAGGACAGGCCGGTGAACGGGCTCGCACTGCTCGGCGAGCTGCGCCACATCCGGACCACCCTCACCGATGACGAACTCGACTTCTCACCCGACGACGGCGTCGTGCCTCCCGGCCATGGAGTCGAGGGCGCCACCGGGATCATCCCCACGACGGGCCACGACGGAAATTCACCCACGGACGTGGTTCCGTCGGTTGTCCAGCACCCCACCACGGTTCTGCGACGGGACACCTCCGATACGCGCGTCATCGGAGCGGTGCCGCGCGGCCGCCCCGGCCCTCCCCCCGGCTCTACCGGCCGTACCGGTCCCGCAAAGGGATCCACTGCCTCCCAGAGCCCGAGGAACCTGCAGAAGCAACAGCTGAGGGACGCCCAGCGTCCCCAGAAGTCGCTCCGGGGGCCGGCAGCGCGACGTCGTACCGGGATCCTGGTTGCTTTGCTGGTGCTGCTCGGCGTCCTCGCCGCCGTCGCCGGCTGGTTCTTCGGCGCCGGCCCGGGCGGGATCGTAGCTGTGCCCGACGTGGCCAACCGGTCCGTAGCGGAGGCGCACGCTGTTCTCGACCAGCAGGGGCTCACCTCGGTCACCACGGAGGAAATCTTCCATGAGGTAGTCCTGACAGGGCTCGTCGTGGGAACGGAGCCCGCGGCAGCGGCGGAGGTGCGCCGGTTCGAACGCGTCGAACTCCTGGTGTCGAAGGGACCCGAACTCTTCGTCGTGCCCGATGTGACCGGTGAGGACCAGGTCAGCGCTGCGGGGGACCTCATCGAGGAGAACCTCAGCGTGGGCACTGTCGCCGAGCAGTTCGACGAAGAAGTCGGGCAGGGGCGGGTCGTGAGCCAGGTTCCGGCGGCGGGCGCGGAGGTGCGTGCGGGCTCCGCGATCGACCTCGTGGTGTCGCGGGGGCCGGAGCCCATCAGGATTCCGGAGGTCACAGGCCTGCCGCGCGAGGCCGCCGTCCAGGCGATCGAGGATGCGGGCCTGACGCCCGAGGTGCTCGGGGACCCCGTGAACAGCGTTTCAGTGCCGGAAGGCGCTGTGGCGCTGCAGTCCCCCTCCACCGGAGAAGCAACGAGGGGAACCGTGGTCGAGCTGACGCTGTCCGTAGGTCCCCGGATCCTCCGGGTGCCCAACGTGTTCTCGAACTCCGAAGAGGCCGCGGTGGCTGCACTGGAGGCCGCGGGATTCCAGGTCGAGGTCGACTACACCTTCGGACGCGCTGTCCTCGGGCTGGTTGCGGGCCAGGACCTGACCGGCAACCAGCCTGAGGGATCAGTGGTGACGATCACCGTCACCTGAGGGCACAGCGACCCGTCAGCGCTTGGAAAGTGCGCCAGCCACCAGGAATGCCATCTCGAGTGACTGCATGTGATTGAGGCGTGGATCGCACACCGACTCGTAACGCTCAAGGAACGACTCCTGGTCCACGGGGTCGGCGCCGCCGAGGCACTCGGCAACGTCGTCGCCGGTCATCTCGACGTGCATTCCTCCCGGGAACGTGCCCAGCGACTGGTGGACCTCGAAGAAACCGCGCACCTCGTCCATGACGTCGTCGAAGTTGCGGGTCTTGTACCCGTTGGGCGAGGTGACGGTGTTGCCGTGCATCGGGTCCGTCACCCAGAGCACCTGGGCACCCGACGCCGTCACCTTCTCCACGAGCTGGGGCAGTTTTTCCCGGATGTTCCCCGCGCCCATGCGCGTGATGAACGTGAGGCGTCCGGGTTCACGGTTCGGGTCGAGCTTGTCGATGAGCGCGAGGGCGTCGTCGCCGGACGTCGAGGGCCCGAGCTTGACCCCGATGGGGTTGCGCACCCTGGAAAGGAAGTCGATGTGCGCGCCGTCGATATCCCTGGTCCGCTCGCCGATCCACAGGAAGTGGGCGGAGGTGTCGTACGGGAGGGACGTGCGTGAATCGATGCGGGTGAGTGCACGTTCGTAGTCGAGCAGCAGGGCCTCATGGCTCGCGAAGAACTCCACACGCTTGAGTGCTTCGAAATCCGCGCCGCACGCGTCCATGAATCGCACGGCGCGATCGATTTCGCGTGCAAGGGACTCGTAGCGCGAGTGCGCGGGGTTGGCGGTGAAGCCCTTGTTCCAGTGGTGCACCAACCGCAGGTCGGCGAACCCGCCCTGGGTGAACGCACGGATCAAGTTGAGTGTCGACGCCGACGTGTGGTACGCCTTCACCATCCTCGCGGCATCGTGGCCGCGGGTTTCCGGCGTGAAAGCGTAGCCGTTCACCATATCACCGCGGTAGGCAGGAAGGGTGACGCCGTCCCGCGTTTCGTCGTTGGATGACCTCGGCTTGGCGAACTGCCCCGCCATCCGTCCCATCTTGATCACGGGCAGCGACGCACCATAGGTGAGGACGACGGCCATCTGGAGGATGGTCTTGACCCGCGCACTGATCCGATCCGCCGTCGCGCCCTCGAACGTCTCCGCGCAGTCCCCGCCCTGCAGGAGGAAGGCCTTGCCCTGGGCTGCGGCAGCGAGCCGCTCGCGCAGGACATCCACTTCGCCGGCGAACACGAGCGGTGGAAGTGAGGAAAGCTCCCGGACGGAATTCGAATAGACCGCACTGTCCTGCCAGGTGGGCTGCTGCGAGATAGGCAGGGATCGCCACTGGTCAAGACCCGCGGTGGGCCCTGCGGTGGCGGGTTGGACAGTTGGCGGGAGGACGGGAGCAATTGAATCGGTCACCGGTTAAGCCTAATCGCTCAAGTACCATGCCTTGTCCCGCGGCGTCACGCGGAGATCCCGAGAAGTCACATACCCGTGCGGTCGTCCGGTTCATCCTGTTCGCCGGGAACGACCAGGTTGCCCTTGGATTCCGGCTGCCTGCCGATTCCTCTTCCGCCGGGATCCGCTCCGGCGGTTTCCTTGCCGACGGTTATCTTGCCGACGGTCTTTTTTCTGAAGGAGTTCTTCGCGACGGGATCCGTCCCGGCGGAGTTCTTCGCGACGGGATCCGTCCCAAGGGTTTTCTCTCCGGCGGGATTATTGCCGACGGAATTCGTCCCGATCTCGGTAAGAGCCCCCGGCGCGGGAGTTGCCGCCTGCTCGGCCGGGCTGATCCGCACCGCCGCACGCCGATTGTCGGCGCCAGGCCGCGGCATCTTCTTGCCCGCCGCCTTCTCTGCAGCGAGCCTGTCCTTGACCGTACTCGCGTAGGCGTCGACGTATTCCTGGCCCGAGAGCCTCATGAGTTCGTACATGATCTCGTCGGTCACCGACCGCTGCACGAAGCGGTCATCGGCCAGTCCCTCGTACCTGGTGAAGTCGAGCGGCTCACCGATGATGACGCCGACCCTGCGGATATTCGGGATCCGCCGGCCGATCGGCTGCACCTTGTCGGTGCCGATCATCGCAACCGGGATCACGGGAACGCCGGTGGCCAGGACGAGCTTCGCCACGCCGGTCTTGCCGCGGTACAGGCGTCCGTCGGGGCTGCGCGTTCCCTCGGGGTAGATGCCCAGCAGCCCCCCTTCGTTGAGGATGTCCATGCCGGCGGTGAGCGAGGACGACGACGCCGCACCGCCTGAGCGGTCCATCGGCAGCTGGTTCGACAACCGGAAGAACATCGCCGTCATCCGCCCCTTGAGTCCCCTGCCGGTGAAATATTCGGATTTGGCGAGGAACACCACTGGCCGTGGCACCGCAATGGGCAGGAAGATCGAATCGGAAAAGGACAGGTGGTTGCTGACCAGCACCGCGGGCCCTGAAACCGGAATGTTGTCCACACCCTTGATCCAGGGACGGAAGAGCAGATTCAGAAGAGGACCAACGATGACCCTCTTCATAATCCAATAGAACACGCTGCCAGCCTCCCTGAAGGGACGGCGGCCTTCGATACCGGTACGCCGTCCTTTTTACCTTGGAGAAGCCTACTCTAAGGGCCTTGCACGCCGCACCAGGGGCCGGCAGATGCTCGCGCCCGGCCAAGAGCCCGGGCAGGGTGAGCATCGGACCGACGACGCAAGGGTGGATAAGCAGTTGACGAACCGCAACCGGGTGGCCACGATGGATCATAGCCTCCGTCGATCTTCGGCCGCCCGGGGGACCCATCCGTTCTGGAACAGCAGGTAGCAGCGTATGACCCCCCGAGGGCAGGAACCCAACGAGTCAACCGACGATGCGGTCTGGCTGGACATCGTGGCACGGCTCGAGGAGCATCCCGCGGGAACTGCTGCGGATCCGGAGCAGAACAGTCCGCGGACCGATGAATTCCTGACCGAGCCGTCGCGGACCGACATCCCCCTCACCGATCGGGAGCGGGTGGACGCGGTCTTCGAGAACCAGCCGCTGCGCCCGATGGGCCCCCGTGACTATGACGGGGCCGCTGAAACGAACGACGACGACGCCCGGTACGTACCGCCGGAGCCCCCTCCCCTGGGGGTGGGCGACCCCCTGCTGGTGCTTTCCTGGCTGGCCGCCGCCGGCGGCCCCGTGCTGCTCCTGGTCATCGCCATGTTCTGGCGAAATGCTCCCCTCTCCGTGTGGCTCGGGATTCTCGCCGCATTCGTGGCCGGCGCGGGCTACCTCCTGACGCGGCTGCCCCGAAGCCGCGACGATTTAGACGACGGCGCCGAGGTCTAGGCTCGGTACGCCCGGTTTCCCGGGTGTCAGCCGCCGCCGCGCATCATCTGCCGTGAGAGATCCGCGGCGCCGATAAGTCCTGCGGCCGGCCCGAGGGCAGCGAGGTCGATCCGCGCCGCCGGCCGAAATCCGCGGCCCGTCAGGTTCCGCGCGAAGGCCCGGCGGGTGGGTTCAAGCAGGAGTTGCCCGGCACTGCTGAGGCCGCCACCGATCACGAAGGTTCCGGGATCGAGCGCCGCCGCTAGGTTCGCCAGGCCGAGCCCGAGCCACTGGCCGATGTCGTCGACGAGCTCCCTCGACGCCTGGTCGCCTCCCATGGCGAGGCTGGTGACCAGGGCTCCCGTGATCGCCTGGACGTCTCCGTCCACCGCGTCGAGCAGGTTCCGGGCCACGGGGGAATTGGCTGCGGCGAGCTCCCGGGCCTCACGGCCGAGTGCGTTGCCCGACGCATACTGTTCCCAGCACCCACGGTTCCCACACTCGCACCGATGGCCCTGCGGCACCAGGATCTGGTGCCCGAACTCGCCGGCAACGCCGTACCGGCCCCGCTCCACCCTGCCGTCCAGGATCATCGCCCCGCCGATGCCGGTTCCGAGGGTGACGCACACGAGGCGCGGCTCGTCGCGTCCGGCACCGAACCGCCACTCCGCCCACGCCGCCGCGTCGGCGTCGTTCACCACGGTCACCCGCCGCCGTAGCAGAACCTCGAGGTTGCGGCGCAGGGGCTCGTTCCGCCAGGCGAGGTGCGGGCTGAAAAGCACTGTCCCGTTCGCCAGGTCCATCCAGCCCGCCGCTCCGATTCCGACGGACCGGATGCGGAAGTCGCGCGATAGTTCTCCCACCAGTTCGGCGATCACCCGTTCCACCTCGCGTGCGTCCTGGCCGGGCGTGGCGCGCGTGGCCTCGGCGAGGGTCCGTCCGTACACGTCGACGACGCCGGCGGCGACCTTCGTGCCGCCGATATCGATGCCGACTGCAAGTCCGCGCCGTGCGGGATAGGAAAGACCGGCACGCGGGCGCTGCGCCGCGAACGGTGTGCGGCTGTGCCAGGGGCGCATCGGTGGTGTGTCGGCGCGGCGGGAGCGGAAGAGGCCCCTGTGCTGCTGGGCTGCCATCGGATTTCCCCTCCGTTGCGGGAAGGCCTGCGGGGTTCCGCGTGACCGTTACTGATTCGTACATTACTGGACGGTAATTCATGCGCGGAAACCAGTAGGCTAGGGAAATCCCACAGGCGTTGGTGATATCGAAGGAGCTATCGTGCGCGAAATCAGCGTTCCCGTCCTGGTGGACGTACCCCGCAACAGCAACACTACGGACCTCGTGGTGCGGCAGTCGGAAAAACCGTCCAACCCCGCCCTTTTCTCCGTTCCGGACGGCGACGGCCAGTGGCAGGACATCAGCGCCACCGAGTTCCGCAGCCAGGTGGAGGCAGTAGCCAAAGGCCTGATCGCGTCGGGTGTCAACGCCGGTGACCGGGTGGCCATCATGGCTCGCACACGGTACGAGTGGTCGCTCGCGGATTTCGCCATCTGGTTCGCGGGTGCCGTGTCGGTTCCCGTGTACGAGACGTCATCCCCCGCCCAGGTGGCCTGGATCCTCAGCGATTCCGGTGCCGTGGGTGCTTTCGTCGAAGCCGCACGCCATGAGAACGTGGTCCGGGAAGCATCGGCCTCCGAGAACCTCGGTGCGCTGCAGCACGTGTGGCAGTTCGACGGGAACGGACTCGATGTCCTCCGCACCGCGGGAGCGGGTGTCGAGGACCAGGCGATCGCCGCCCGCAGGGCGATGGCCGGGCTCGACGACGTCGCCACGGTCATCTACACGTCCGGCACCACGGGCCGGCCCAAGGGTTGCGAGCTGACGCACGGGAACTTCGTCGAGCTCGCCGACAATGCTGCCGCTGCGCTGCCGGAAGTTGCCCATGAGGGTGCGCAGACCATCATGTTCCTTCCCCTGGCGCACGTCTTCGCGCGCTTCATCTCCGTACTGTGCGTATCGGCGGGAGCCACCGTGGCGCACACGTCCGATGTCAAGAACCTGCTCCCCGATCTCCAGAGCTACAAGCCGACCTTCATCCTTGCCGTACCCCGGGTGTTCGAGAAGGTGTACAACAACTCGATGCTGAAGGCCGAGGACGGCGGCAAGGGCAAGATCTTCCATGCAGGAGCCGACGTCGCCATCGCGTGGTCGAAAGCCGACCAGGCGGGCAAGGTCCCCCTGATGCTCAAGGCCAAACATGCCGTCTTCGATCGCCTCCTCTACGGGAAGATCCGCACCGCCATGGGCGGACGCGTCCAGCATGCAGTCTCCGGCGGGGCGCCCCTCGGCGACCGTCTGGGGCATTTCTTCCACGGCATCGGGCTCATGGTGCTCGAGGGCTACGGGCTGACCGAGACCACGGCCCCCATCACGGTGAACACGCCGAAGCGCATCAAGATCGGCTCGGTCGGCGCCCCCCTGCCCGGCAACGCCGTTCGGATCGCCGACGACGGCGAGATCCTCGCCAAAGGGGTCTGCGTGCTGAAGGGCTACTTCAACCGTCCGGACCTGACCGCTGAGGCTTTTGCCGACGGGTGGTTCCGCACGGGCGATATCGGGCAGCTCGACGATGACGGCTTCCTGTTCATCACCGGAAGGAAGAAGGAAATCATCGTCACGGCCAGCGGGAAGAACGTGGTGCCGGCGCTGCTCGAGGACACCATCCGCGCCAACGCGCTCGTGTCCCAGTGCGTGGTCGTCGGCGACCAGCGCCCGTTCATCTCCGCGCTGATCACGCTCGACGAGGAAGCCCTGCCGGGCTGGCTCGACCGGCACCAGTTGCCGGCCGGAACCACCGTGGCGGAAGCCGCGGAGCACCCCGTGGTGCTGGCCGAAATCCAGGAGCTGGTGGACGGCGCGAACACCACTGTGTCGCGGGCCGAGGCCATCAAGGTCTTCCGGGTCGTGCCGACGGATTTCACGGAGACCAGCGGCCACCTCACCCCCTCACTCAAGATCAAGCGGGCCCAGGTGCTGAAGGACTATTCCGGCGTCGTCGAGGGAATCTACTCGTCGAGCAAGGTCTGACCGCCTGATCGTCTGACCGGCTGGCAGTCCGCTGCCAGCCGGTCACCTGCCGATCACCTGCCGGCTGGTCAGCCGGTTCCCAGCGACAGCAGGGCGTTCTCCACCACCTCGGTCAGGGCCGGATGGATCCAGTACTGTCCCCGCGCCATGTCGTGGGCGGTCAGGCCGAAGGACATCGCCTGGATGAGGGGCTGAATGATCATCGACGCTTCGTGTCCGAGGACGTGGGCTCCGAGGAGCCGTCCCGTGCCCCTCTCCGCCAGCAGCTTCACGAAGCCGACGGCGTCCTCCATCGCCCATCCGTAGGCTGTGGAGCCGTATTGCTGGACCGCGGTCACGATCTCGGTGCCGGTCGCTTCGGCATGCCGAAGTGCTTCCTTTTCGGTCATACCGACGGCGGCCAGCTGCGGGTGGGTGAAGACCGCTGCTGGTACATACCTGTGGTCACTCAGGCGCAGGTTCTCGGGATGCAGCAGGTTGTGGGAGACCACCCGCGCCTCATGATTGGCGACATGCTTGAGCTGGTGGGCACTGCTGACGTCGCCCAGAGCCCAAACACCTTCAACCGGCAGCCCTCCCCGCAGGACACGCTGGTGGGCGTCAACGCGGAGACTCCCGTTCGCGGCGAGATCGAAGCCTGCCTCGGCCGCACCGAGTCGGTCGGTATTGGCAACCCTGCCGGTCGCCACGAGCACCGCGTCGACGTCGATCTCCTCGGCGCCCGCCGGGCCGGATACCACCGCGTGCACTGTTCCGTCGGGGTTCTCCTTCAGCGAGGCAACGGATGAGTCGAGGCGGACCTGCCACTGCTTCGAGGCCTCCTCGGTGAAGCACGCCGACACTGTCTCGTCGAGAGCCCGTAGCAGGCCACCGGAGCGCACCACCATCGTCACCTCCGTGCCGAGGGCACCGAAGACGTGGGCGAATTCTGCTGCGATATAGCCGCCACCGATGATCAGCAGACGCGCGGGCTGAGTCGCGAGCCGCATCACGGTGTCGGAGGTGTGGACCTGCGGAAGGGTAATTCCCGGGATGTCGGGCAGCACTGCACGCGATCCTGCCGCAATCACCACCTGGTCTGCGGTGATCTTCTGCCCTGTTGCGGAGACGAGCGATTTCTCGCCGGTCAGGCGGAAGTACTCCTCGAACAGGGTGACGTTTTCCAGTTCGTCCGCCCGATACTCGCGTCCCCCGGTGGAAATCGCGTCGATACGGGTGAAGATGCGGTCGCGGATGTCGGCCCACCTCGCTCCGTCGAAAGTGAGGTCCACGCCGAGCCGCGAGGACTCGCGCGCCGCGGTCGCGAGCCCTGCTGGATACACATACATCTTCGTCGGGATGCAGCCGACATTCAGGCAGGTCCCGCCGAACGTCCCGCCGTCGATCAGGGCGATCCGGCGGTTATCCCACTCCGGAGTGATCAGGGTGTTGCCGGAGCCGGAGCCGATGATGGCGAGGTCGTAATGCGTCACGGCGCCTTTGGTGTGACTTCGAGGAGGAGGTCTCCGCCTTGGGTTTGTCCTGTTCCGGTGAGGGTGGTGCGTTTGATGGTGCCGCTTACCGGTGTGGTGATGTTGGCTTCCATTTTCATGGCTTCGATGGTCGCGACGGTGTCTCCGGCTGTGACGGTGTCGCCTTCTTTGACGGTGATGGTGACGGCGCCGGCGAAGGGGGCGGGGATGTGGCCGGGTTTGGTGGTGTCGGCTTTCTCGGCGGTTTTGACGTCGCTGTGGATGCTTTTATCGCGGACGCTCACGGGGCGCATCTGGCCGTTCAACACGCACATCACGGTGCGCATGCCTTTCTCGTCCGGGTCGGAGACGGCTTCGAGGCGGGCGATGAGCCGGACGCCTTTTTCGAGTTCGATGACATGCTCAGAGCCCTGTTGCAGGCCGTAGAGGTAGTCCGCGGTCCCAAGGACCGAGACGTCTCCGTAAGTGTCCCGGACGGCCTGGTAGTCCTTCGCGGGACCGGGGAAGAGCAGCCGGTTCAGGGTTTCCCGGCGCTCCGCGGAGTCCCCTTTGAGTTTCGCTGCGTCATCGGGGCCGAGTTCGGCGGTGGCGGGTTTGACGGTGCGGCCTTGGAGGGCTTTGGTGCGGAAGGGTTCGGGCCAGCCGCCGGGCGGGTCTCCGAGGTCACCGTTGAGGAACCCGATGACCGAATCCGGGATGTCATAGGCCTGCGGGTTGGCTTCGAACTCGGCCGGGTCGGCGTTCGCGCCGACGAGCTGCAGGGCCAGGTCCCCCACGACCTTGGAAGACGGGGTGACTTTCACCAGGCGACCCAGGATCTTATCGGCTGCGGTGTACATGTCCTCGATGGCCTCGAAACGCTCCCCCAAACCCAGGGCGATGGCTTGCTGCTTCAGGTTGGAGAGCTGCCCCCCGGGGATCTCGTGCCGATACACCCGGCCCGTGGGCCCGGGCAGCCCGGACTCGAACGGTGAGTAGATGCGCCGGACCGCTTCCCAGTAGGGCTCCAGGGCACACACCGCGTCCAGGTCCAGCCCGGTCTCACGCGGGGTGTGGGCCAGGGCCGCGACCAGGGCCGACGCCGAGGGCTGGCTGGTCGTCCCGGCCAGGGGGGCGCTGGCGACATCCACGGCGTCCACCCCGGCCTCGATCGCGGCCAGCAGGGTCGCGAGCTGACCCCCCGCGGTGTCGTGGGTATGCAAATGCACGGGCAGATCGAAGCGTTCCCGCAGCGCGGTCACGAGTTTGACGGCGGCGGCCGGGCGGAGCAGTCCGGCCATGTCCTTGATCGCCAGGATATGCGCCCCCGCGTCCACGATGCGCTGCGCCAGGTCCAGGTAATAGTCGAGCGTGTAGAGGGACTCGGCCGGGTCGAGCATGTCCGCGGTGTAACACAGCGCGACTTCCGCGACCGCGGTGCCCGTGGCGCGGACGGCCCGGATGGCCGGTTCCATCTGGGACACATCGTTCAGGGCATCGAAGATGCGGAAGATATCGATCCCCGAGGAAGCGGCCTCGGTGACGAAGGCTTCCGTGACGGCTTCGGGGTAGGGGGTGTAGCCCACCGTGTTACGCCCGCGCAGCAGCATCTGCAAACAAATATTCGGGATCTCCCGGCGCAAAGCGTCCAACCGGTCCCACGGATCCTCGCCCAGGAACCGCAACCCCACATCATAGGTCGCCCCACCCCAAGCCTCGACCGAGAACAACTCCGGGGTCAGACGCGACACCGGGCCGGCCGCGGCGGTCAAGTCCCTCGTGCGGACCCGGGTCGCCAGCAACGACTGGTGCGCATCCCGGAACGTCGTATCCGTCACCGCCACCGCAACCTGCGCCCGCAACTGACGCGCGAAACCCTCAGGCCCAAGTTCTTGCAGGCGCTGCCGAGAACCCGCCGGCAACGAGTGAGGACCATCAGCATCCGCACCGCTACCGGCACCGTTCCGGTCGGCGTGACGCTCCTGCGCGGGCAGGGCAGGGAGTTTTTCCTGCGGATCCAGGTGCCCCGGGCGCTCCCCATGGGGTTTGTTGACCGTGACCTCCGCCAACCACGTCAACAGCTTCGTACCACGGTCCGCGGGCACCCGGGCCGTGAGCAGCTCGGGGCGCTCATCGATGAACGACGTCGCGACGTTCCCGGCGATGAAGTCCGGATCATCCAGCACCGCCTGCAGAAAGCTGATGTTCGTGGAGACCCCGCGGACCCGGAACTCCGCCAAAGCACGCCGGGCCCTCGTCACGGCCGAGGCGTAGTCCCGGCCCCGGCAGGTGAGCTTGACCAGCATCGAATCGAAATGCGGGCTGATTTCCGCCCCCGCATACACCGTCCCGCCGTCCAGGCGTACCCCCGCACCCCCGGCCGACCTATAGGCCGAAATACGTCCCACGTCGGGCCGGAACCCGTTCGCGGGATCCTCCGTGGTGATCCGCGACTGCAATGCCGCGCCGCGCAGATACACGGTGTCCTGCGACAGCCCAAGGTCCGCCAGGGACTCACCCGCGGCGATGCGCAACTGCGCCTGCACCAGATCCACATCGGTGACTTCCTCCGTCACCGTGTGCTCGACCTGGATCCGCGGATTCATCTCAATGAACACGTGCTTACCCGCCCGCTCCCCCACCGTGTCGACCAGGAACTCCACCGTCCCGGCATTCACATACCCCAAAGCCGTCGCGAACTTCACCGCATCCCGGTGCAACGCCTGCCGGATCCCCTCGTCCAGGTTCGGGGCCGGCGCGATCTCGATGACCTTCTGATGCCGGCGCTGCAACGAACAATCCCGCTCGAACAAATGCATCACATTGCCCTGCGCGTCAGCAAGGATCTGCACCTCGATATGACGCGGCCGCAACACCGCCTGCTCCAGGAACATCGTCGGATCCCCGAACGCGGACTCCGCCTCACGCATCGCCGCCTCCAACGCCCCCGGCAACGCCTCCCGGGAATCCACCCGACGCATCCCCCGACCCCCACCACCAGCCACCGCCTTGGCGAACACCGGAAACCCGATCTCCTCCGCCGCCGCAATCAACTCACCCACATCAGCGCTCGGCCGGGACGACGCCAACACCGGAATACCCGCAGCCCTCGCCGCGTCCAACGCCTTGACCTTATTCCCCGCCAACTCCAACACATCAGCCGGCGGGCCCACGAACACGATCCCCGCCTCCGCCGCAGCCCGCGCCAGCCCCGGATTCTCCGACAAGAACCCATACCCCGGATAAATCGCATCACACCCCGACTCCACCGCGACCCGCACGATCTCCTCGACATCCAGATACGCCCGCACCGGATGACCCTCCACACCGATCAAATACGCCTCATCAGCCTTCTGCCGATGAATCGAATTCCGATCCTCAAAAGGAAACACCGCCACCGTCTTGGACCCCACCTCATGCCCAGCACGAAACGCACGAATCGCAATCTCACCACGATTAGCAACCAAAATCTTCGAAAACATGTCGTACTCCTGCGTCCTTGCGGGTCGGTTGGAAGTTCCTCCGATCCTACAGTTCGGTTCCTGCGGGGAGTTCATCTCCTGTAGCGACACGTAACGGCAGCCGGCGGCGTTCCGGAGCCTCTGCCCGTCCCTTTAGAATGATCAGGGGATTTTTGCTTACCTGCTGCATACCTGCTGCAGGACACCAGGTTAGGGATGGGTATCTCGCGTGCAAGTTGTCAGTATCAGCAGCCTCAAGGGCGGAGTGGGTAAGACCTCGGTCACCCTGGGGCTCGCATCGGCGGCACTCGCTGCGGGAATTCCGACGCTCGTGGTCGACCTCGACCCCCATGCGGACGCCACTCGGGGCTTGGGAGTGGACCGCGGCGACCAGACGGACATCGGGCGGCTGTTGAAGGACTCCCGCCGCGGGGATCTGACGGCCAACACGGCTCCGAGCGGCTGGGCTGCGACTGCAGGTCGGCAGGGCCCGGCGTTGGATGTGGCCGTCGGTTCCGGTACTTCGGCAACCTTCGACCGGCCCGACCTCAGCACCCGTGACCTCAAAAGACTCTCGACACTGTTGTCCAGGGTCGATCGATACAGCCTGGTCCTCATCGACTGCCCGCCCTCGCTCAACGGGCTCACCCGCATGGCCTGGAGTGCCAGTAATCAGGTGCTTCTGGTCGCCGAGCCGGCGCTGTTCTCCGTGGCAGGAACCGAGCGGGCCATGCGCGCGCTCGACGTTTTTCGTTCGGAGTTCGCACCGGGCCTTCGGACGGCGGGAATCGTGGCGAACCGGGTACGGCCGGCGTCGAACGAGCACGCGTTCCGGTTGAAGGAAATGAGGCGGATGTTCGGGGACCTCCTGCTCGATCCGACGATTCCGGAGCAGGCGAACTGGCAGCAGATCCAGGGTGCCGCCCACTCCGTGCATTCCTGGCCCGGAGACGCCGCACGGCAGGCAGCGGGGTACTTCGACGAGCTCCTGGGGAATCTGTTCGATTCGGGCCGCCTTCGAAGCCGTGCGTCCCGCCGGTAGGACTCGAAGCGGCACGTCGACGGAAGGCTAGCTGATGCGGCGTGCCGTCGTTCGACGCTTGCTCAGCTCATCGCCCGGGAAGCCCTGCTCGGGCGCGTGCTCGCTGGGAAGGGCCGCAAGGGTCCCTTCGACTTCGCGCCAGACCCGCCCTACGGCGATGCCGAATACGCCCTGACCGCCCTGCACCAGATCGATGACCTCGTCGGCGGACGTGCACTCGTACACGCTTGCGCCGTCGCTCATCAGGGTGATCTGCGCAAGATCCTCGACTCCGCGCTCCCGCAGGTGCTCCACGGCGCTGCGGATCTGTTGAAGCGAAACACCGGTGTCGAGCAGCCGCTTCACGACTTTCAGCACCAGGATGTCGCGGAAGCCATAGAGGCGTTGCGTGCCGGAACCCGTCGCTCCCCGCACTGCAGGCTCGACAAGTCCGGTCCGGGCCCAATAGTCGAGCTGGCGGTAGGTGATCCCCGCGGCCTTGCAGGCGATGGGGCCGCGGTAACCGGCATCCTCGTCAAGGACCGGAAGGTCCTCGGTGAACAGTAAGCCCTGGGCGCTTGCAGGTAGGGCGGAACCCGCTGCGGCCTGGCCCGCAAGCTCGCCGGCGTCACCCTTCGGACTCACGCGCTGCCTCCTCATCGGGGTCCCCGGGAATGTAGCCGAAGAAGCCTGAGCGCCCGGGGATTTGAACTCAAGTGTGCCCCGGCTCGGGCTTCGGTGCAATGGGAACTATCCTTCGACGTTAGATCGCTGCGGTTCGAAGGTCAAAGACCCTGCACCTAAAGAATTCCCGTGTCGGGAAAGTTCCGGTCAGGTCAGGACCCGGAGCGGACTCCGGATCAGCGCTCGAAGTCCTCAGGCTCGACATCGGCAAGGAACTCCCGGAACTGGAGGAGCTCCTTCTCGGCTGTTTCCTGCTTCTCATCGGAGGCTTCGCCGTCCTCGCCGTCACCCTCCGCCTCCGCAATCTCGACCCCGGCCGCAAGCAATACCTCGTCCGCGCAGAAAATGGAACAGGGCACGCGCAACGCGACAGCCAAAGCGTCGGAAGCGCGCGATTCGACGGTGGTGCCGTCGTCGAGCACCAGTTCGGCGTGATACACGGTGTCTTCCACCGAGGTGATCCGCACCTCGGTGATAGCCCGTCCAGCAGCCGCCACGACGTCGACCAGCAGGTCGTGGGTCATGGGGCGCGGTGGCACGATGCCCTGCTGCACGAAGGCGATAGCACTCGCTTCCGGCGCTCCGATCCAGATGGGCAGGTGCTTGGGCCCCGAGATCTCCTTGAGCAGCACGAGGGGCTGGTTCGACGGCAACTCGATCCTCACCCCGACAACTTCCACTTCGATCATTGCAGGACGCCTAACTGTCCAGCCTGGAGATGTGGCTGTAGACCAGAGCGCTGTGAAGGCCGAGGCACAATTCGCTGATCTCACGCGCCGTCTCGGCAGCACGGGCTTTGGACGCGACGTCGCGACGGGACGCTTCGGGAGCGATCACCCGTTCCACGAGGCCCAACTCGCGGTCGGCTGCGGCGCGGAAGGGGCGCAGGTGCCGGGGTTCGATGCCGTGGCCTTCGAGCTGGACGCACGCCTTCGTGATTTTAAGGGCGTGTTCGTCGAAGCGGCCTTCAGCAGGCGCTATCAACCCGAAGTTCACGAGGTCGGCCATGAGCCGAGGGGTTGCACCGGCTTCCGCGGCAAGCGTCTCGGCGGTCAGGCTGCGCGCGTGGGAGCCCAGCTCCCGGGCCAGTTGGTCGGACACCATGCGCGGCGAGAGGCTCATCCCACCGGGCAGCGATTCAGGCCGCTCTCCCCGATCAATGGCATCGACATAGTCCTTGATGACTTTCAGGGGAAGATACTGGTCCCGCTGGAGCGCAAGGACGAAGCGGAGGCGTTCGACGTCGTGGGCCGCATACTTGCGGTAACCCGCGCGGGTCCGCTGCGGGGTGATCAGCCCCTTCTCCTCGAGGAACCGGATCTTGGACGCGGTGACCTGCGGGAAATCCTCCGCGAGTTCGCGGAGGACCTCGCCGATGTTACGGACGCCGGAGCCCGGGTGCGCCGGAACCGCACCTACGCTGCGCCGGCTGGAAGGAGTCGAAGGCATGAAGCGGACTACGCCTGCGCGGTGTGCTGCGCCGAGGACTGGCCCGCGGCACCGGTGCGCGCCGCATAGAAGGTGAGGCGGAACTTGCCGATCCGCACCTCGTTGCCGTTGCGCAGCGCGATGCTGTCCACGCGGTCGTTGTTGACGTAGGTGCCGTTCAAACTCCGGGTGTCGACCACCAGGAAGCCGGTTTCCGAACGGCGGAACTCTGCGTGCTGACGGGACACTGTGACATCGTCGAGGAAAATGTCCGCATTCGGGTGGCGGCCGGCTTTCGTCACGTCCTCGTCGAGAAGGAAGCGGGCACCCGCATTGGGACCGGAGTGAGCGATCAGCAATGCGGATCCGGCGGGAAGAGCCGAGACGGAGTTCTGCTCCTCACGAGTGAGGTTCCGTTCGATTTCGATGGTTTCGATCTGCGGGGGCAGACCGATGGTCGTGGTCTCCGAAGACTCCATCTGCGGTTCCCCTTCGTTCGCGGCTGCGGTGTTGTCGCCAACCATTGGTTTCCTCCCCACCCTACGTGACCTGAGTTCGATGGCCTCGCCATCCCGGGTAGCGACAACTGCCAGAGCCGGTAGCTCTAGCCTACCTGCTGCAAGTAGTCCGAAGAACTCAGCAATTCCTCAACGACGGCGGCGCTCTCGACGCGGATTTCGAGGAGCCAGCCCTCGCCGTACGGGTCGGAGTTGATGAGCGAGGGATCATCGTCGAGGGCCTCGTTGCGCGAGACGACTTCGCCCGAGACGGGGGCGTAGACATCGCTGACGCTCTTGGTCGACTCGACCTCGCCGACGACGTCGGCGCCGCTCACTATGGAGCCGGCGTCCGGCAGCTGGACGTATACGACGTCACCCAACGCGTCCTGCGCGAAATCGGTGATTCCCACGCGCACCACACCGGCGGCATTCGGCTCGCTGACCCACTCGTGCTCGGCCGTGTAGTAAAGACCTTCGGGAATGTTGCTCATGATCGCCTTTCAGCTGGTACTCCGGATGAGGACCGAACGGCAGCTGCGCCCGGTCCGGTATGGATCGAGTATAGGCATGGTTCCCATCGACCCGTGCGCCGGTCCGCTCAGGAGACGCAAGCAGGCCGGCGGACACAGAAAAGCCCGTCCTCACCTGCTGCCTGCAACAGTTGAGGACGGGCCCTGATCTACCGTTCCGTCCGTCGGGATGACAGGATTCGAACCTGCGACCCCTTGACCCCCAGTCAAGTGCGCTACCAAGCTGCGCCACATCCCGAACGGTGTGACCCTTACCGGTCAAACCACCTCGATAACTCTACAGCATCCAGTCGGACGTACCGCACGAAGACCGGAGGTCAGCGCTTCCGGCTACGCTTTTCCCTCACGCGCATGCTCACTTCGATGGGGGTTCCCTCGAAACCGAAGGTTTCCCGCAACCGGCGCGTGATGAAGCGGCGGTAGCCGGGATCGAGGAAGCCCGTGGTGAAGAGGACGAACTTCGGCGGACGGCTTGAGGCCTGTGTGCCGAAGAGGATCCGTGGCTGCTTGCCTCCCCGGACCGGGTGCGGGTGCGCCGCCACCAGTTCCCCGAGGAAGGCGTTGAGTCGGCCCGTGGGGATCCGGCGGTCCCAGGACTCGAGGGCGATGTCGAGTGCCGGCACCAGACGGTCCTTGTGCCAGCCGGTCAGTGCCGAGATATTGACGCGCGGGGCCCAGTCCACGTGCGCGAGGTCCTGGTCGATCTCGCGCTCGAGGTAACGCCTGCGCTCGTCGTCGAGCAGGTCCCACTTGTTGAAGGCCAGCACGATCGAACGGCCCGACTCGATCGCCATGTTGAGAATTCGGACGTCCTGCTCGCTCAGCACCTCGTCGACTGCGAGGAGCACGACGGCGACTTCCGCCTTTTCGAGGGCGGATTGCGTCCGGAGGGAGGCGTAGTAATCGGCGCCCTGCTGCATGTGCACGCGCCGGCGGATGCCCGCGGTGTCGACGAAGCGCCACGTGCGCCCGCCCAGTTCGAGCATTTCATCCACCGGATCCCGGGTGGTGCCCGCCAGTGGGTCGACGACCACGCGGTCCGTCCCGGCGAGCTTGTTCAGCAGCGAGGACTTGCCGACGTTGGGACGCCCGATCAACGCGACGCGGCGAGGTCCGCCGGACCGTTCGATGCCGCCGTGCTCCGAGAACTCGGGGAGGATCTCCACCACCTTGTCCAGCATGTCGGCGGTGCCGCGGCCGTGCAGTGCCGAGACCGGCCAGGGCTGGCCGAAGCCGAGTCCCCAGAGGAAGGCGGCGTCGGCCTCGTTCTGGATGTCGTCCACCTTGTTCGCCACGAGGATCACCGGTTTTTTCTTGCGCCGGAGCATTCGCACCACTGCCTCGTCGGTCGCGGTGGCTCCGACGGTGGCGTCGACCACCAGCAGCACGGCGTCGGCCATGTCCACGGCGATCTCGGCCTGGTCGGCAACGCGCCGGTTGATGCCCTTCACGTCCTGCTCCCACCCGCCGGTATCGACAAGCGTGAAGTTGTGCCCGGTCCACTGCGCAGGGTAGGACACCCGGTCACGCGTGACACCGGGGGTATCCTCGACGACGGCCTCACGGCGGCCGAGGATCCGGTTGACCAGGGTCGACTTGCCGACATTGGGGCGTCCCACGATGGCGAGGACCGGGTTCAGCCGGTGTTCGGCGTCGTCGTCGTAGTTCTCGTCCTGGCGCGCAAGCAGCGCTGCGTCCTCGTCGTCGAGCTCGTAGTCCTCAAGCCCGGCGCGCAGCGAAGCGGCACGGACCTCGGCCTCGGCGTCGTCGAGTACCTCGAGCCGCTCGGCGATGCGGTCCTCGCCCGCAGGCTCGAATTCCTCGTCGGGTCCGGTGGGATCCTGGGGCGGAATCGTTCCGCTCATAGTGCATTCCTTCGTTAGTACGTGGCTGGTGGGCGGCGCCTGGCTGTACTCCGATCGACTCGAAAGAGGGGTTCGGAGCGTTGGCCGTACGGCGCCTAGTGGGCGACGGCGCGCACGACGTCGAGAACTGCCGAGACGGTCTGCTCGAAATCGAGCGCTGAGGAATCGACGGTGACCACGCCGTCTGCGGCCTGCTGGAAGTTCACCACGGTGGAATCTCGGGCGTCCCGCTCGAGCACCTGCTGCTTGAGCTGGCCCTCGCTCTGCGAACCGCCCAACTGGTCCCCGCGCCGGCGGAGGCGGGCCTCCTCGCTTGCCGTCAGGAGAATCCGCACCTCGGCGTCAGGAGCGACGACGGTGGTGATGTCACGTCCCTCGGCCACGATGCGGTGCCCGGCCCCGGCGATCAGGGCACGCTGGCGCCGGATCAGTTCGCTCCTTGCCCCCATGGTCGTCGCCACGGCGCTGACCGCGGTCGAGACGGAGGGTTCCCGGATGGCATTCGTGACGTCCTCCCCCTTCAGGGTGACCGATTCCCGGTTCGGGTCCGTGCTGATGAACAACTCGACGCTACGGGCGGCCTGCTCGACCGAGACGGCGTCCTGCAGGTCCACCCCCCCTGCTATGCAGTGCAGGGTGACCGCACGGTACATGGCGCCGGTGTCGAGATAGGCGGCGTGCAGTCGCCGGGCAACTTCCCTACTGACGCTCGACTTGCCGGAGCCTGACGGCCCGTCGATGGCCACCACGAGGGATTTGCCGAGCCGGAAGCGGGACAGGGGGCGGGTCTCGTTCACTGGATCACCTTCCAGCCCCGCTGCGTAAGGGACTCCGTCAATTTCTGCCGCTTTCCGGGGAGGACCGAGATTTCGGCCATACCCAGCTGGCGCCCGGGTGAGTGTTCGAGCCGTAGGTCCTCGAGGTTGATGCCGGTATCGCCGATCTCGGTCAGCAGCCGGGCAATCTGCCCGGGCGTGTCATCCACCAGCACCGTCAGCCGGGCGAAGGAGCCCGGTGGGGTGCCGTGCTTGCCCGGGATCCGCGCCTGGCCGGCGTTACCCTCGGACATCAATTGGGCCATGTCGAGCCGGGCGCCATCGGCGACGGGGTTCTCGAGGGTTCCGATCAGGCGGTTCAGGTCCTCACGCACTCCGTACAGGATCTGCACGAGGCGATCGGCGTTCGCGGTGAGGATCTGCACCCACAGGCCGGGATCGCTGGCCGCAATGCGCGTGACGTCCCGGAGCCCGTTACCGGCGAGCGACAGCGCGTGGGCAGGTGTTTCCTGCAGGCGGCTCGCCACGAGGGAGGACACCACCTGTGGCAGGTGCGAGATGAGGGCGACGGCCTGGTCGTGGTCCTCCACACTCATGCGTGCCGGAACTGCGCCGAGGTCAACGGCCAGCGCTTCGGCGCAGCGCACCGCTGCAGCTGAGCTCTGGTCCCCGGGGCACAGCACCCACGGCATGCCGATGAACAATTCGGCCCGCGCCGCCACGGGACCGGATCTCTCGCGTCCGGCCATGGGGTGCGTGCCCACATACCTCGACAACGCCGCCTCTCCGGGCAGCAGTTCCCGGAGCTCCCGCAGGACGGCGGACTTCACGCTGGAGATATCGACGACGACGGCTCGGGGGTAGTTTCCCAGGGCGGCTGCGGCGATCGCGGCGGTCGCATCAGGCGGCACAGCGACAACCACGAGCTCCGGTTCGAGAGACTTTCCGGCTACCGCCGGCTCGAGGACGCGGCCCGCACCGATGTCCCGCGCCACGGCCTGCGTGGACGGGGAGATATCGGAGAGCACGACGTCGACGCCGCGGGCCCGAAGCCCGAGGCCGATGCTCGCCCCGAGCAGCCCGGCGCCGATCACCAGTACGGGACCGGTCAGGTGGGTTCCGTTGTCCGCCTGTGCCTGCATCCGCTACAGACCTACCGATGCGAGGAGGTGGCCTACCTCCTGGCGCCCGAGGACGCGGATGCTGCCCTGCCGCTGGTCGCCGACACGGATGGGTCCCACCTGGGTACGAACCAGCCGCTCGACGGGGTGGCCGACGGCGTCGAAAAGCCTGCGGACCACGCGGTTGCGCCCTGAATGGAGCACCACCTCGACGAGGACGTGGCCGGGAGTGGAATCGACGAGCTTGAAGGAATCAACACGTGCAACGCCGTCCTCGAGCTCGATGCCCTCTTTCATCTGCGCGCCGATCCCCTGGGCCATGGGCCCGCGGACCTGGACGAGGTAGGTCTTCGGTACTTCGTACGAGGGGTGGGTGAGCCGGTTCGTCAGCTCGCCGTCGTTCGTCAGCAGGAGCAGGCCCTCGGTCTCGGCATCGAGTCGGCCCACATGGAAGAGCCTTTCGTTCTTGTTCTTGTTCTTGAGGAAATCGCCGATGCAGGGCCGGCCCTCGGGGTCCTCCATGGTGGACACCACGCCACGCGGCTTGTTGAACACGTAGTACCGCTGGGACTCGTTGAGCTGGAGACGCATGCCGTCGACGTGGATGGCAACCTTCTCGGGGTCCACGCGAACGCCGAGTTCGGTCACCACGCTGCCGTCCACCTCCACCCGACCGTCGAGGATCATCTCCTCGCACACGCGCCGGGACGCGACGCCGGCGAGCGCCATGACCTTCTGCAGCCGGACACCCTCCGGATCGTGGACATCGACCTCGTCGGCGGGACGCGAGGAGCGCGCCGGCTTGGGACGCCGGACGGGCCCGAGATCCTTGCCGAACCGCTCCCGCCCGAACGCCTTGGGTCCTGCTGGTTTCTGACGTGTCGGGCGGCCCGGTTTCGCCGCTCCAGGCCTGCCGCCGGACGGACGTGCCGCCCCGAACTTCCTCTCGCCGGTCCGGCCGGCACCCTCACTGCTCCTGGAAGGGCCGTCCCGGAAGGAACCGTCCCTCGAGGGGTTGTTCCTGCCCTCACTGGGCCTGCCTGCGGCGTTACGGGAGAATCCGTCGCGAGATGAGCCTGCGCCGGAACCCTGCCGGCCCGAGGTCTCAGCACCGAACCTGCTCGTGGACCCTGAGCCGGGCCTCTGGCGCTCGGCTCCGCGGCCGGACCCTGCTGCGCGGTCATCACCGGGACGACCGGATGTGCGGTCACTGCCGGGACGGCCCCCGCGTGCACGGTCATCACCGGGACGACCGGATGTGCGGTCACTTTCGGGACGGCCCCCGCGTGCACGGTCATCACCGGGACGACCGGATGTGCGGTCACTTTCGGGACGGCCCCCGCGTGCACGGTCATCACCGGGACGA